>NZ_NDIM01000163.1:0-16237 GCF_002241375.1 Vibrio sp. V19_P1S1T109
ATTTTACATATGATTGATTCTCTGTTGACCATCCAAATAGCGATGGAAGCAGTTTAATTTTTTTACTAGGAAAACTCGTCAGATGAGTGAGTGTTTTGTCATTTTATAAGAGAACAGAATTGTAACATTGTGTATAGTCAGGCCTATTCTTGCGCATTACCATTAATGCGATTGAACTATTTTTAAGGGAAGTGAGATGCCAGAACTGAAACAGCTTTTTGAAAATAACTCACGTTGGTCTGAATCGATTAAGGCTGAACGTCCTGAGTACTTTGCAAAACTCGCTCGCGGGCAAGACCCAGATTTTCTATGGATTGGTTGTTCTGATAGCCGAGTTCCGGCCGAGCGTTTGACTGGGCTTTATTCTGGTGAGCTGTTTGTACACCGCAACGTTGCAAACCAAGTGATTCACACTGACCTTAACTGCCTTTCTGTAGTGCAGTACGCGGTTGACGTACTGAAGGTCAAGCACATCATCATCTGTGGGCACTATGACTGCGGTGGCGTCAACGCAGCGATTGATAACCCACCGCTGGGCTTGATCAACAACTGGTTACTGCACGTGCGTGACTTATACCTTAAGCACCGTACCTACTTAGATGCAATGCCAGAACAAGATAAAGCCGACAAATTGTGCGAAATCAACGTTGCCGAGCAAGTGTATAATTTAGGTAACTCAACCGTACTGCAAAACGCATGGGAGCGCGGCCAAGATGTCGAGCTGCATGGCGTGGTCTACGGTATTGAAGACGGACGTTTGGAATACTTAGGCGTTCGCTGCGATTCACGTGAGCGAGTCAACGACACCTATCAAAAAGCGATGGAAAAAATTCTTAATGCGCAACATAACTTGCTGTGTCGATAACAGCGTGTTAATTGCCGTTAAAACTGATAGTTAAAAATACAGAATGCCCACTATTTAGTGGGCATTCTATTATCGCTGGCAAAATTACGCTTGCGGCACAACTTTACCAATGTAAGGTAGGTGACGATATTTTTGTGCGTAGTCGATACCTACGCCCACGACAAATTCATCTGGGATTTCAAAACCGATCCACTTGACCTCTACAGGTACCTCACGGCGTGAAGGCTTATCCAGTAAAGTACAAATGTGAATGGATTTAGGTTCACGTAAAGACAAAATTTCTTTTACTTTATTTAGTGTATTACCCGTATCAATAATGTCTTCTACCAGCAACACATCTTTACCTTTAATGTCATCATCCAGATCTTTCAGAATGCGCACATCACGTGAGCTTTGCATCGTGTTGCCATAGCTTGACGCGGTCATAAAATCGACTTGATGAACTAAGTCGATCGCGCGAGCTAAGTCTGCCATGAAGACAAATGAGCCGCGCAACAAGCCCACCAGTACCAGATCTTCACTACCTTGGTAATGCTCTGTGATTTGTTTGCCTAATTCACGAATTCGTTCCTGAACCACTTGCTCAGAAATCATCACTTCAACTGTATGTTTCATACTGTTCTCTTTTCGGGTGATGCGACACGCTACGATCATCGCAGTTTAATGATGGCGTCGCGTAACTAGCTTGGCGCGTATAGTACCACTGCCACACAGGATAGTTAAATAATTAGCAAAACTCTGGATATGATGAAATAAAGCTCCTACGCTGCCGCAGACACGCTCACCACAAATACGCCACATCAATAAAAGATACAATAAAACACGTTGAATCCGATGGGATTTAACACGATCGCACAAAAAACAAACTCGAAACGTTGACCTCAACCATATGCAGCAGTACACTCATAAAGCTTTAAAGCAACTAACAAAATAATCATTAGAGCGAAAAGCTCAATTCAACAGTCATTGGCAAGGATTAACAACTCATGGAAACATCGATAGAAAAACGCCCCAGAACTCGCTTATCACCACAAAAACGCAAACTTCAACTGATGGAAATCGCCCTTGAAGTGTTTGCAACACGGGGAATAGGCCGAGGTGGCCACGCAGATATTGCTGAAATCGCCCAAGTTTCAGTCGCTACTGTCTTTAACTACTTTCCAACCCGAGAAGATTTAGTCGACGACGTACTCACTCATGTTGTACGTCAGTTTTCAAACTTCCTCGCAGATAATATTGATCTTGATTTGCATGCGAAAGATAACTTAACCAACATCACCACTAAGATGATTTCTCTTGTGATTGAAGATTGTCACTGGTTAAAAGTATGGTTTGAATGGAGCGCTTCAACGCGCGAAGAAGTGTGGCCACTTTTTGTCTCCACCAACCGTACTAATCAACTTTTGGTACAAAATATGTTTATCAAAGCCATTGAACGTGGCGAAGTGTGCGATCGGCATGAACCAGAACATCTTGCTACGCTCTTTCTTGGTATCTTCTACTCACTATTTGTACAAGCAAATCGCATACAAGACGAAGCCAGCATGGGTGTACTCGTGAAAAGCTACCTCAGCATGCTCTGCATCTATAAAAAAGATCACTAGGCTTAACTTCCTAGTCTCTGAATTATGAGCATAAAAAAACCGCTGAATTCAGCGGTTTTTTACTATGTTACGAACCGGCAATTTAACTAACCAGCAATTTAACGCATCAGCGTTGAAGTTACTTTTTCTTTTTCGCTTTTGCGTTTGGCAGATCAGTAATCGTGCCTTCAAATACTTCCGCAGCAAGGCCTACCGATTCATGTAACGTTGGGTGAGCATGAATCGTCAAAGCGATATCTTCTGCATCACAACCCATCTCGATAGCCAAACCGATTTCACCAAGCAGTTCGCCGCCGTTAGTACCAACGATAGCGCCACCAATCACGCGGTGAGTCTCTTTATCAAAGATAAGCTTAGTCATACCGTCTGCACAATCAGAAGCGATAGCACGGCCAGAAGCTGCCCATGGGAATGTCGCGACTTCGTAGTTAATGCCTTCTGCTTTGGCTTCTTTTTCAGTTTTACCAACCCAAGCCACTTCTGGCTCAGTGTACGCAATTGAAGGGATAACTTTAGGATCGAAGTAGTGCTTCTTACCAGAAATTACTTCTGCTGCTACGTGGCCTTCATGCACACCTTTGTGCGCCAACATTGGTTGACCAACAATATCACCGATCGCGAAGATATGAGGAACGTTAGTACGCATTTGCTTATCAACATTGATAAAGCCGCGCTCATCAACTTCAATACCTGCTTTTTCAGCATCCATCAGCTTACCGTTTGGTACGCGGCCGATAGCAACAAGAACGGCATCATAACGCTCAGCTTGCGCTGGTGCTTTTTTGCCTTCCATTGAAACGTAGATACCATCTTCTTTTGCTTCAACAGCGGTTACTTTGGTTTCAAGCATCAGGTTAAATTTGTCTTTGATACGTTTGGTGTAGACTTTAACCATGTCTTTATCCGCCGCTGGGATAAGTTGGTCAAACATCTCAACCACATCAATCTTAGAACCTAGCGAGTGGTAAACCGTCGCCATTTCTAGACCGATGATACCACCCCCCATGATCAACAGTTTTCCAGGAACTTCTTTCAGTTCAAGTGCATCCGTTGAATCCCAAATGCGTGGGTCTTCATGAGGAATGAATGGCAGTTTAATTGGACGAGAACCAGCTGCAACGATGGCGTTATCAAAATTAACCACGGTTTTACCGTCTTCACCTTCAACTTCAATGGCGTTAGGGCCAGTAAATTTGCCGAAACCGTTCACGACAGTCACTTTGCGCATCTTCGCCATGCCGCCAAGACCGCCCGTTAACTGGTTGATAACTTTTTCTTTCCAAAGGCGGATTTTATCGATGTCCGTTTGTGGTTCACCAAACACAATACCGTGCTGGGCCAATGCTTTCGCTTCTTCGATAACTTTTGCAACGTGCAGCAACGCTTTTGATGGGATACAACCCACGTTCAAACACACACCGCCAAGGGTGCTGTAGCGTTCAACAAGTACTGTTTCAAGACCTAAGTCTGCACAGCGGAATGCAGCGGAGTAACCAGCAGGACCGGCACCAAGTACGACGACTTGGGCTTTGATTTCTTTGCTCATTTTGACCTCTTGTAGTCATTATCCCTAACAGGCTGAGTGGATGTTCTCGTTGTTTTTAGTGTTTAATCCAATGAATTAAACCCATGACTGAGCCAATTACTTAAAACAAATGAATTAAAACGAATTATTTTCAGACCGCAACAGTTTACAGAGATGTTAATGGTGTGAAAAGTAAATCCATTTAGCCTGTGAGCTAGACGACAATTCGATTAAGAAAAAACCCTTCGTAATCCAATTGTTCAATTATTCGTGTTAACAAGGGCGGCTTTAACGGCCGCCCTCTCTTTCACTAAACTTGGCTTACAGAACCAGACGACGAATGTCTGATAGCGCGCCATTTAGGAATGTGATGAAACGCGCACCTTCCGCACCATCAATCACACGGTGATCGTATGACAGTGATAGTGGCAGTTGTAGGCGTGGTTCGAACTCTTTACCGTTCCACACTGGCTTAAACTCAGACTTAGATACCCCAAGGATACCGACTTCTGGCGCGTTAACGATAGGCGTAAACGCTGTACCGCCGATGCCACCTAAGCTAGAGATAGTGAAACAGCCACCTTGCATGTCTGCAGCGGTCAGTTTACCTGCACGGGCTTTCTTCGATACTTCAGCCAGCTCTCTTGATAGCTCATAAATGCCTTTTTTGTTCACATCTTTGAAGACAGGAACAACAAGACCATTTGGCGTATCAACAGCAATACCCACGTTCACGTACTTCTTCAGAATCAAGCTTTCGCCATCTTCAGAAAGTGAAGAGTTAAACGATGGGAATGCTTCTAGTGCTTTCGCTACCGCTTTCATGATGAACACCAGTGGGGTGATCTTCATGCCAGTGTCGTTCTTCGCTTCAATCGCATTTTGCTCTTTACGGAAGTTCTCAAGCTCGGTGATATCCGCATTATCCCATTGGGTAACGTGTGGGATCATCACCCAGTTACGATGCAAGTTAGCACCAGAGATCTTCTTAATACGTGAAAGCGGTTTTACTTCTGTGTCACCAAACTTGCTGAAGTCCACTTTTGGCCAAGGTAGCAAGCCAAGCGCGGCGCCATCACCTTTACCAGAAGCCACTGCGGCAGAACCCGATTCAAGACGCTTCAGCGCTTCTTTCACGTAGTTTTGCACGTCTTCTTTGAGGATGCGGCTCTTACGGCCAGAACCTTTGACTTTCGCTAGGTTAACACCAAATTCACGCGCAATACGGCGCACAACCGGTGATGCGTGAGAGTACTCATTGTTCTCTTCAAACTCGGCAGGTGCTGCCACAGCTGATTTTACCGCTTCCGCTTTTGGCGCTGATGCGGCTGGAGCCGCTGCTTGCGCAGGGGCCGCTACGGCAACGGGCGCTGCACCAGCAACTTCAAACACCATGATAAGAGAGCCTGTTGACACTTTATCGCCAGCTGCAACTTTGATCTCTTTCACAACACCAGCAAACGGCGCAGGAACTTCCATTGATGCTTTATCGCCTTCTACGGTGATAAGAGACTGCTCTTCACTCACGGTATCGCCAACCGCCACCATGATTTCCGTCACTTCGACTTCATCACCACCGATATCCGGTACGTGGATCTCTTTTGCTGCCGAAGCGGCTGGTGCTGCAGCTACAGGTGCTGCTACTTGAGCAGAGGCTGCCGCCGGAGCGGAACCCGCCACTTCAAAGATCATCACCAGTGAGCCTGTCGATACTTTATCGCCCGCGGCCACTTTGATCTCTTTCAGTACACCAGCAAATGGAGCAGGTACTTCCATTGAGGCTTTGTCACCTTCAACCGTCAGTAGAGATTGCTCTTCTGCGATTGAATCGCCGACTGCAACCATGATTTCAGTGACTTCCACTTCATCACCGCCGATATCTGGCACGTGAACTTCTTTAAGCTCAGCGACAGCCGCGGCAGCAGGAGCCGCAACCGGTGCAGCTTCCACTGCTGGCGCTGCGACCGCAGCGCCTTCTGCTTCAAAAATCATGATAAGTGAACCGGTCGATACTTTATCGCCCGCGACTACTTTGATTTCTTTTACAATACCCGCTTGAGAAGCTGGTACTTCCATAGAAGCCTTATCACCTTCTACAGTAATAAGAGATTGCTCTTCTTCAACCTTGTCGCCAACGCTGACAAGAATCTCAGTAACTTCAACCTCATCCGCACCAATATCCGGTACATTAATTTCGATTGCCATTATTCTTTCCTACCTTAATTAAGCGTATAGCGGGTTTGTTTTTTCAGTATCGATGTTGAATTTCTTAATCGCTTCAACCACAACTGATTTCTCAACATCACCACGTTTCGCTAGTTCGCTTAGCGCGGCAACCACCACGTAACCTGCGTTCACTTCGAAGTGACGACGTAGGTTTTCACGGCTATCAGAACGACCAAAACCATCAGTACCTAGTACTTTGTATGATTCAGCCGGGATAAACGCACGTGCTTGCTCAGCGTAGTTCTTCATGTAGTCAGTTGCTGCGATGGCAGGCTCGTTACCCATTACCGTTTGAATGTAAGGTACTTGCGGCTGCGCTTCAGGGTGAAGCATGTTGTAACGCTCACATGCTTGGCCATCACGAGTCACTTCGTTGAATGATGTTACTGAGTAAACATCTGAAGCAACACCGTACTCATCACTTAAGATTTGAGCCGCTTTGCGTACTTCGTTCATGATCGTACCTGAGCTCATTAACTGAACTTTACCTTTAGAGCCAGTCGTTCCTTGTGGAGCGTAGCTTTCTAATTTGTAGATACCTTTACGAATACCTTCTTCAGCGCCTTGTGGCATCTCAGGCATTGCGTAGTTCTCGTTCATCAGCGTTAGGTAGTAGAACACGTTCTCTTGATCACCATACATGCGGCGAATACCGTCTTGCATGATGACTGCAACTTCGTAAGCAAATGTTGGATCGTAAGAAAGACAGTTAGGAACCGTTGCCGCCAATATGTGCGAGTGACCATCTTCGTGCTGTAGACCTTCACCGTTCAGCGTCGTACGACCAGCGGTAGCGCCCAACAGGAAACCACGTGCTTGTTGGTCACCTGCCATCCATGCCATGTCGCCAACGCGTTGGAAACCAAACATAGAGTAGTAGATGTAGAACGGAATCATTGGCAGATCGTTTGTCGAGTATGAAGTTGCAGCAGCAACCCATGAAGACATAGCACCCAGCTCGTTGATCCCTTCTTGCAGTACCTGACCTGAAGTCGCTTCTTTATAGTAAGAAACGATGTCGCGGTCTTGAGGAGTGTAGTTCTGACCGTGTGGGTTATAGATACCGATTTGACGGAACAGACCTTCCATACCGAAAGTACGTGCTTCATCTGCAATGATTGGCACAATATTTTTACCAATGCTCTTATCTTTGAGCAAAATGTTCAACGCACGGACAAACGCCATTGTGGTTGAGATTTCACGTTTTTGCTCTTCAAGCAGAGGCTTGAACTCTTCAACCGCTGGAATCACAAGTTCTTGAGTGAACTTAGGCAAGCGTTGAGGTGTGTAACCTTTTAGCGCTTTACGGCGAGCGTGTAAGTATTCGTGCTCTTTCGAGCCTTCTGCCAATGTTAGGTATGGCAACTCTTTCACAGCTTCATCCGTCAGAAGATCTTGTAGACCAAGACGATCACGCAGTTGCAGCACGTGAGTCATGTCCATTTTCTTCACTTGGTGAGCGATGTTCTTACCTTCTGCCGCTTCACCCATGCCGTAACCTTTAACGGTCTTCGCCAGAATCACGGTTGGCTTGCCTTTCGTGTCTTGAGCGTTAGTAAAGGCTGCGTACAGTTTAGAAGACTCATGACCACCACGCTTGAGCGCGAAAATTTGATCATCAGTCATGTCAGCAACAAGCGCCGCTGTTTCTGGGTATTTACCAAAGAAGTGTTTACGCACGTAAGCACCATCTTTCGCTTTAAATGTTTGGTAGTCACCATCGATGGTTTCGTTCATCAACTGAAGCAGCTTACCTGTGGTGTCTTTCGCCAGTAGAGAATCCCAGTTGTTACCCCAAATCACTTTAACAACGTTCCAACCTGCGCCTTTAAATAGACCTTCAAGTTCTTGGATGATCTTACCGTTACCCATGACTGGGCCGTCTAGACGTTGCAAGTTACAGTTGATAAGGAAACATAGGTTATCAAGCTTCTCACGAGCGGCGAATGAAATCGCACCGCGTGATTCTGGCTCATCCATCTCGCCATCACCTAGGAACGCGTATACACGCTGTTCAGAAGTGTCTTTCATACCACGGCCATCAAGATATTTGAGGAAACGCGCTTGATAGATTGCAGAAATTGGACCCAGACCCATAGATACGGTCGGGAATTGCCAGAATTCAGGCATCAATTTCGGGTGTGGGTAGGAAGGAATACCTTTGCCATCCACTTCTTGGCGGAAGTTGTCAAGTTGCTCAGCCGTTAGGCGGCCTTCAACGAACGCACGTGCGTAGATCCCTGGAGAGATGTGACCTTGATAATAAACCAAGTCACCGCCATCTTTTTCATTCGGCGCACGGAAGAAGTGGTTAAAACATGTTTCGTAGAACGAAGCAGAAGACTGGAATGACGCCATGTGGCCGCCAAGATCGAGGTCTTTTTTCGATGCACGTAGAACGATCATAATCGCGTTCCAACGGATGATTGAGCGAATGCGACGCTCAAGCGTTGTGTCACCTGGGTATGCTGGTTCTTGCGCAGCTGGAATGGTGTTGATGTAGTTCGTGGTAATACCGGTTGGCATATCAACACCGTCTAGACGTGCTTTATCTAGAATTTGCTCAAGTAAGAACTGAGCGCGTTCTACACCTTCTTCACGTACAACTGACTCAAGGGCGGCTAGCCATTCCTGAGTTTCCAGTGCATCTACGTCATGCTTCATGTCAGACATGGCGATCTATCCTTCTATTGGTTGGATCTATAAAACAAGCAATTCGTCGTAGGTTACGACTCATTACCCTGCTGAATTCGGCGCAACGAACGCTCACGACGAGACTCTTCTTTGGTCAAATCCAGCAATGTTTCTTCGATATAAGCTAAGTGAGAATGGGACATTTCGCGCGCCTTTTCCGGCTGACCAGAAACGATCGCATCCACGATATTAGCTCGGTGTCTACTTACTTTCTCCACCACTTCATGGCGGCGGTGTAATAGTTTTAAATTCTGTAGAACATTTTGCTCAAGCAAAGGAGCGAGGCTGCGAACAATATGCAAAAGCACCACGTTGTGGGCCGCTTCAGTGAGAGCGACTAAAAACGCGACCACCGCAGACGCTTCTGCTTCGACCTCTTTTTTCGCTTGTTGTTCACCAATTCTCGCCAAACAGGCTTGAATGCGAGCAAAATCTTCCTCAGTACCACGCAATGCTGCGAAATAAGCTGAAATACCTTCCATCGCGTGGCGCGATTCCAATAGATCGAGCTGGGTTTCAGAGTGGCTAGACAATAAATTTAGCAGAGGATCAGAAAAACTCTGCCAAATGTTCTCACTAACAAACGTACCTCCACCTTGACGGCGGGTTAATAAACGCTTGGCTTCGAGGCGTTGAATGGCTTCACGAATGGATGGACGAGACACCTCGAACTGTTTTGCCAGTTCTCGTTCTGGAGGCAATTGTTGCCCCGGAGAGAGTGTTCCTTCCACTATCAGCCTTTCTAACTCCTGTTCAATTACATCAGAGAGTTTTGGCTGACGAATCCTTTGATAAGCCATAATTTATTATTCTTCTACTCTTTGCAGTCAATTGGTAATACCAATTCCAAGTTGGTGCAGAAATTAACATAATTAAAACGTAGCTGTCCAGCCAAAAGTTGACCTAAATCATAGAACGGCCCACGCTTAAACACTTTGATAACAATAGTCGATTAAAACAGCAATATTATTGGTCAGACCAATTACAAAATGAATACAGATGGGGAAATGATGGGCTAGAAATGGGGAAACATTCTTTGTCATCTACCCTTTCAAGAGGAAACATTCTTTGGCTCCTCCCCCTTCTAGGGGGAGGGAATGTAAGAGCAAACATTGGTTGGGACCTCCCCTTTCTAGGGGAGGGAGATCATGTCACGCATCGAAGGAAGAGAAATATCAAGCCGTTACTTCGCTTCGAGGTGATCAATCATCAATTGCAATGACTGATTGCCGCGAAACTCATTAATATCAAGCTTATACGCAAGACGCACCGTTTTCACCGACGCATCTGGCCAGCGTCTTAAATCGACATTAAAAGCAATGCCATCGATCATAATGTTGGTTGGGTGGCCTTTGAATAACGGCTCAAGCATCAGTTTCAAATGCTTTTCTCCCACCAGCTTTTGGTGCAATAGTTTGAACTCACCGTCAAAGAGAGGCTCAGGAAACGCCTGCCCCCATGGGCCACCGGAACGCAAGGTTTCAGCGGTGTGCATCGAGAACTCTTCAGGTGTTAACTCCCCGTCGGATAAAATCACGCCCTTGAGCGCGCTTTCATCTAACTCGCGACGTACAGCTTGATCAAACAGCTCAGCAAAACGCTCAAACTCTTTTTCGGCAATAGTTAAACCTGCCGCCATCGCGTGACCACCAAATTTGACGATTAAACCGGGGTTTTGTGTATCAATGCGATCCAGCACATCGCGCATGTGTAACCCAGCAACAGAGCGGCATGACCCTTTAATACTGCCATCGCCACCATCGGCAAACGCAATCACAGGGCGATGATATTTATCTTTAATACGTGAGGCTAAAATACCAATCACACCTTGGTGCCAATCCCGCTGAAACAGCACTAAACCGTGCGGCAATTCGCTATTTTCACTCAGTTGTAAGCGCTCACAAAAAGCCAGCGCCTCTTG
This sequence comes from Vibrio sp. V19_P1S1T109, assembly GCF_002241375.1. NCBI lineage: Bacteria > Pseudomonadati > Pseudomonadota > Gammaproteobacteria > Vibrionales > Vibrionaceae > Vibrio > Vibrio sp. V19_P1S1T109. Next base: position 10,836 of record NZ_NDIM01000163.1, read on the forward strand.
CTTCATCCCCTCTTCAATCTCTTTACGAGTTTGGTTAAGGCCATCCAGCTCACTGGCCATTCTACGCGCAGCGTGAATGTCATTGCACATTAGCAGCTCAACGCCAAATGACATATCATCCAAGCGCCCTGCCGCATTGATGCGTGGCCCTAACGCAAAGCCAAAATCCGAGGCAACTAAACGCCTCGCGTCACGTTTAGCAACCTCAATCAAAGCTTGAATACCCGGCCTTGCATGCCCGGCGCGAATGCGTTGCAAACCTTGATACACTAAAATGCGGTTGTTTTCATCGAGCGGCACAACATCAGCGACAGTACCCAGTGCGACTAAGTCAATCAGCTCCATCAACTTGGGTTCACTCATACCTTGTCGAGTAAACCAGCCGTTTTTTCGCATATGCACGCACAGCGCCATCATCAAATAGAAAGCCACCCCTACGCCAGCTAATGCCTTCGAGGGAAACGGGCAGTTAGCCAAATTGGGATTCACCATCGCATCAACCTCTGGCAACTCGTGTCCCGGTAAATGGTGATCGGTCACCAAGACGGTCAGCCCTTGCTGCTTGGCATAACGCACCCCGTCGATAGAGGAGACGCCATTATCGACCGTCATGATCATCTGCGCGCCAAGCTCTATCGCTTGATCGACCACTTCAGGGCTTAAGCCATAACCATCTTCAAAACGGTTAGGCACGAGATAGTCCACATTGTGCGATCCCAACATTCGCAACGCCAAAACAGATAAGGCGCAACTGGTTGCGCCATCAGCATCAAAATCCCCGACGACTATGATGCGCTGCTGCTGCTCAATGGCGTGAAAAAGTAGTTGTACCGCTTGCTCTATACCACCTAATTGTTGGTAGGAATGCAGTGCTTTCGCGGCCTTGTCGAGTTGTTCAAGGTTCGTGATACCACGGTTGATATAGATACGTTTAAGCAGTGTAGGAATCGTGTCAGGGAGTTGCGAAAGATCGGGGGCTGGTCTTTGTTTTATTTCAATCATAAATCAGCGGGCTCAAGAACACTCAAGCCCGACTCCTAAAGTTATTGAATCTGCTGAAGGCGTTGCAACAATTGCTCTGGTGGTAAATAACCGCCAACCATTTCGCCATTCGGTAGGAAAATCGCAGGCGTGCCGTTGATGCCTAACTCACGCCCGAGCTGATAGTGTTTGGTAATCAACTGCTTAGCCTGTTGAATGTTCTGCCCTGCTTCTGGCAATTGATGATTGGTTTTTGCCTCATTCATCGCTGCCATTTTATCATCTGCATTCCAGATAGCGGCCATCTGATCAGCTACTTGCCCCGTAACGCCTTGACGCGGGTAAGCCATGTAGCGCACGGTGATCCCTAGGTCGTTATACCCTTTCATTTGACTATGCAAACGAGTGCAATAACCACAGGTAATATCAGTAAAAACAGTCACCACGTATTTTTCATTGGCGGCTTTGTATTCGATCATACTCGATTCAAACTGCGCGATCTTCGCCGCATTAACGGGCGCTTGGCGTTTGGCTAACACATCGACATAACCACCATTCTTATCTAATTCATACAAGGTTCCGGCGATAAAATGGCTCGCGTCAGGCGCAGAAAATAGCACGCCACCGGAAGTTTGTACTTCAATCACTCCCGGAATATCAGAGGCTTGAACACTCAGTACTTCCAATCCGAGTTTAGAAAAACGTTGTTCAAAAACCGTTTTATCAAGCGCAGCCGCTTGCACAGCCGTTGACGTCACTTGCTCTGTGGTTTCGGCGTTACACGCCACAGCAAAAAGTGGCAATGTAAGAAGAGTCAGTTGGCGTAATACGCTCATTAAATTCACCTTTTCAAGCCCTTGGATGGTGCTCGCTATGTAATTGTTTAAGTCGCTCAGTCGCAACATGAGTATAAATTTGCGTGGTCGATAAGTCACTATGACCGAGCAGCATTTGCACTACACGCAAATCGGCACCGTAATTGAGTAGATGCGTGGCAAAAGCATGCCTTAATACGTGTGGAGAGAGTTTTTCCACATCGATTTGTGCGATCACTGCGTAGTGTTTAATTCGGTGCCAAAAGGTTTGACGAGTCATCTGCCTTGCTCGTCGGCTAGGGAAAACCACATCCGACGTTTGTTCGCCCAGCAGAGTAGACCGCCCTTGTTCAAGAAAAGTTTCAATCCAATCAACGGCATTTTCGCCCATCGGTACAAGACGCTCTTTGCCACCTTTACCAATCACTCTTACTACGCCTTGACGTAAACTGATATTTTCCATGGTCAGTGAAACCAATTCGGTCACCCGTAGCCCTGTTGCATACAAGAGTTCCAACATCGCTCTGTCACGTAATTCTAGAGGATTATTAGTATCGGGAGCATTCAATAAATCTTCCACTTGCTGCTCGGATAAATCTTTAGGCAGACGCTGCGGCAATTTAGGGCTAATTAAGAGCGCGCTCGGATCATCGCCGCGGAGCTTCTCACGGTGAAGATATTGAAATAAACGACGAATCGCCGACAACATACGTGCCCGCGAGGTTTGCTTATAGTCTTGATCAGCGAGCCACGCTTGGTACTGCTGCAAACCAGTGACACTAATAAAGTCAAGGCGATAATTATTGTGCTGCATCCATTGCAACAATTTCGTCAGATCATTGCGATACGATGAGAGCGTGTTTTCAGCTAAACCACGCTCCATCCACATCGCATCTAAAAACTGTTCCACAACCCCTTGATCAGGAGAAATATATTCAGACACATCAAACCTCTGTGGTGAAAATCGAGTTGCTCAGGTTATGTGAGCCACTGGTTTAATACCATAAAAAAACATCATCGGCAGGATAATCGCTGCAAAGCGCGTCATTTTATGGTTAGAATTCACTATTCTTGATTTAAAACGAACACAAAATTATGAAGATCGGTCTTTTTTACGGCTCAACAACTTGTTATACCGAAATGGCAGCAGAGAAGATCCGTGCGCTCATCGGTGAGGATTTGGTGGAGATTCACAATGTGAAAGAAACGCCACTCTCTTTGATGAGCAACTATGATCTTTTAATACTGGGCATCTCAACTTGGGACTTTGGCGAAATCCAAGAAGATTGGAGCGCAATATGGGATCAAATCGGTGGCGTGTCGCTAAAAGGCAAGTACGTCGCATTGTTCGGCTTAGGCGATCAAGAAGGTTATGGCGAATGGTACCTCGATGCGATGGGGATGCTGCATGACGAGCTAAAACAAATTGGTGCTCAATTGATTGGCTACTGGCCCAACCAAGGCTACCATTTTGAAGCGTCAAAAGCCCTAACGAAAGATGGCCGCCACTTTGTTGGTCTCGCACTCGATGAAGATTCGCAATACGAGCAAAGCGACGAACGCATTCAATGCTGGGTTGAGCAAATTTTAGTGGAATATCACGATTCGATTTAATTCGTTGTTCGCTATTTGTTGTTAGTCATTTGTTGCCAACAAGGCTCGATAGCACCGCCAATCAAATACCAAGCCGGGGTCAGTTTTGCGTAATGGCGCAATGTATTGATGCCCGGTGATGCGTTGATTGGTGATGAGCGGATAACGCCGCTGCAATGCACACGTCAAAGTCGCTAAGGCTTGATATTGCGCAGGAGTATAAGCCGTCTCATCGCTCCCTTCCAATTCAATCCCAATCGAATAATCATTGCATTTTGCACGACCAGCGAAGCTTGACTGGCCCGCATGCCAAGCTCTGGCATTAAATGGCACAAATTGCACTACTTCTCCCTCTCGCCGAATAAGGCAGTGAGCCGAGACGCGCATCTGGTGGATGGTTTGAAAAAAAGGGTGTTGATTCGGGTCAAGCGTGCCAGTGAAAAACTGCTCAATATATGGGCCGCCGAACTGGCCCGGAGGCAAGCTGATATTATGTACTACCAGCAATGAAATATCTTGCGCATCGCTTCGCTGATCATAAAACGGCGATGGCACTCGACGTGCGCTTTGATACCAACCCTTTTTATCGATCATCAGTTGACCCCTTACACTCAAACAAAAATGAACCTTAGCCAGAGGAAATGCGAGATTAGTGGCTGAATTTGAGTAAAACTCAGCGTATCATTCTCACTCTGTTCAACACCATATTAGATTTGCGATGAAAAATACACACAACAGCCAACAACGCCTTGATTATCTGAAACAGCAACTCCCATTGGAAATTACTCGTGCCGTTAGCGATGCACTCAGAGAAGATCTCGGTGGCAGCTTGGATGCGACTGCTGATATCACCGCAAACCTTATTCCAGCGGATGCGCGTAATAGCGCGACTCTCATCACCCGTGAACATGGCGTATTTTGTGGCCAAGCATGGGCAGAGGAAGTCTTCAAACAACTTGGTGGTGAAGTGAAAATTGACTGGCATGTCCAAGATGGTGATCAAGTTAAGCCAAACCAAGTTTTGTGCACTCTTGAAGGTCCAGCTCGCGCGCTGCTGACTGGTGAACGCAATGCGATGAACTTCATTCAAACCTTGTCAGGTTGTGCCAGCATTACTGCTCAGTATGCCAAACAGCTAGAAGGCACCGAATGCAGACTACTTGATACACGCAAAACTATCCCTGGCCTGCGCAGCGCACTGAAATATGCTGTCGCGTGTGGCGGCGGCTTTAACCATCGTATTGGCGTGTTTGATGCTTATTTAATTAAAGAAAACCATATCATTGCTTGTGGCGGTATTACCCAAGCCATCAGCACCGCTAAACAGCTCAACCCCGGTAAACCTGTCGAAGTCGAAACCGAAAGCTTGCAAGAGTTAGAAGAGGCGATTCAAGCGGGCGCTGACATCATTATGCTGGATAATTTTAGCATTGAGATGATGCGCGAAGCGGTAGCAATTAACGCAGGCCGCGCGGCTTTAGAAAATTCTGGTAACGTCACATTAGAAACCATTGGCGATTACGCGCGAACCGGTGTCGATTACATCTCAGTCGGCGCGCTGACTAAGCACATTAAAGCACTCGATCTCTCAATGCGCTTTCAGTAATTAATTACTGAAATTATTGGAATAAAGATCAAAAATTTCAAATAGTTAAGGAAGCCGGATGAGCTTCCTTTTTTATTGCTTGCGTATCAAAAGCAAGACGGCATTTTTAAGTCAGTCGTATTTTAGTGATTGATATATGCAACTAAACAGGTAAAAAATCCAAATCGCTCGCGCACTGCTCTTTATCTCATTCCCACCAACCCACAAGCTTCTTATGCTCTGCCCATCCTTATGCGTTCAAACGGAGCAAATCAAATAATGAACACAAATAAGAAAACGAAACAAAGTGGTTTTACCTTAATTGAATTGATGATTGTGGTAGGAATTATTGGTGTACTTAGCGCGATTGCAATCCCTGCATATAAGAGCTATTTGATCAAAACAGAGTCTAATACAGCCGTCAGTAT
>NZ_NDIM01000016.1:0-16222 GCF_002241375.1 Vibrio sp. V19_P1S1T109
GTCATTTACTGTCTGGATGACAGAGAAGCAAAGGGAGAATTGCAATGGCTCTATATGATCCAAGTTTAGAGAAAGACAACTGTGGATTTGGTTTGATCGCCCACATGGAAGGCCAAACCAGCCATAAATTAGTCAGAACCGCGATTTCAGCATTAGATCGTATGACCCACCGTGGCGGCATCGCAGCCGATGGTAAAACCGGTGATGGCTGTGGTCTATTACTACAAAAACCAGATAGTTACCTACGACTCATCGCTGAAGAAAAAGGCTGGAAGCTCGCCAAACAGTATGCGATTGGTATGATTTTCTTCAGCCAAGATCCGGTCAAAGCGCAATCAGCGCGCGATATTATCAACAAAGAACTGGCGCAAGAAACACTCACAGTGACAGGTTGGCGAACCGTACCAACGAACCAAGCTGTACTTGGCCCTATTGCTGCCGAATCCGTGCCTGATATTCAACAAGTCTTTATTAGTGCTCCCGCTGGTTGGCGTGAACGAGACATTGAACGACGCCTTTACATTGCTCGCCGTCGCATTGAAAAACAGATCACCGAAGATCGTGATTTCTATATTTGCTCATTATCGACTCAAGTCATTGTTTACAAAGGCTTGTGCATGCCTGCAGACCTACCGCGCTTTTATCTTGACCTAGCTGATCTACGGATGGAATCAGCCATTTGCTTGTTCCACCAGCGCTTTTCAACCAATACTCAGCCACGTTGGCCACTGGCACAACCGTTCCGCTACTTAGCGCACAATGGTGAAATCAATACTATCGAAGGGAACCGTCAATGGGCGCGAGCACGGGCTTACAAATTTGCCTCTCCCCTACTACCGGATCTACAAACCGCCGCGCCATTTGTCAATGAAACAGGTTCCGATTCATCAAGCTTAGACAACATGCTCGATCTGTTTTTAGCGGGGGGAATGGATATTTTCCGTGCCATGCGTATGTTAGTGCCGCCGGCGTGGCAAAATCACCCTGATATGGACCCAGACCTTCGTGCCTTTTACGACTTTAACTCAAAACACATGGAGCCATGGGATGGCCCAGCTGGCATTGTGTTATCGGATGGCCGTTATGCTGCTTGTAACCTTGATCGCAATGGCCTTCGCCCTGCGCGTTATGTGATCACCAAAGATAAACTCATCACCCTCGCCTCTGAAGTCGGAATTTGGGATTACGCGCCCGATGAAGTGGCTGAAAAAGGCCGCGTTGGGCCCGGTGAACTGCTGGTGATCGACACCCGTCATGGGAAATTGTGGCAATCTAGTGAAATTGATAACGATCTCAAAAGCCGCCACCCTTATGGCGAGTGGATGAAAAATAACGTCCACCGATTAACGCCATTTTCTGAACTCAGTGACGATTTGGTGGGCGAGCGCAGCTTTGACAATGACGAGCTGAAAACCTATCAAAAACAGTTTGCAATGAGCAACGAAGAGATTGATCAAGTACTGCGCGTACTGGGAGATGTAGGCCAAGAAGCGGTGGGATCAATGGGTGATGATACGCCGATGGCGGTGCTCTCTTCGAAAGAGCGCTTGGTTACCGATTATTTCCGCCAAAAATTTGCCCAAGTTACGAACCCGCCTATCGATCCACTGCGTGAAAAGCACGTGATGTCACTAGCCACCAGCATCGGCCAAGAGATGAACGTGTTCTGTGAAACCGATGGTCACGCTTATCGTGTTACCTTTGATTCACCTATCTTGCTCTATTCCGACATGCAACAGCTATTGGAGCTCAGCGACAAACACTATCGCAATACCATTTTAGACATCAATTACGATCCACAGCATAAGGATCTCAAGCAAGCTTTGCTCGAACTTTGCCAACAAGCAGAGGAGGCCGTACGCCAAGGATCGGTATTGATCGTATTGTCTGACCGCGCTTTGCATAAGGATAAACTGCCGATCCCAGCGGCAATGGCCGTGGGCGCAGTACACACTCGCTTAGTCGAAGCCAATTTACGCTGCGATGCAAACATCATTATCGAAACCGCCACCGCACGTGACCCTCATCAATTTGCAGTCTTAATCGGCTTTGGCGCAACCGCCGTCTACCCTTACTTGGCCTACGAAACGCTCGGCAAAATGATTGATGATGGCACGTTGGAAAAAAGCTATCGCGAGGTGATGCAAAACTACCGGTACGGTATCGACAAAGGTTTATTGAAAATCATGTCGAAAATGGGAATTTCAACCGTTGCCTCTTATCGCTGCTCGCAGCTGTTTGAAGCGGTTGGCCTACATAGCGACGTAGTTCAGTTGTGTTTTAAAGGCGTCACCACGCGCATTCAAGGTGCTAACTTCGAAGACTTCCAACAAGATCTATTTAATTTAGCGCGCAAAGCGTGGACCAAACGTAAAACGCTCGAACAAGGTGGCTTATTAAAATACGTGCATGGTGGTGAATACCATGCCTATAACCCAGATGTGGTTGGCACCTTACAAGCCGCAGTTAAATCAGGTGAAAGCGCCGATTACCAAAGCTTTGCCCAGCAGGTCAACGCACGCCCCGTCGCGATGCTACGCGATTTACTGCGCTTAAAAAAATCAGCGACACCGCTAGCACTGGAAAAAATTGAACCCAGTACGGAGCTATTTAAACGTTTTGATTCTGCGGCGATGTCGATTGGCGCCTTAAGCCCAGAAGCCCATGAAGCGTTAGCGACCGCAATGAACCGCTTAGGCGGCTACTCCAACTCTGGTGAAGGTGGAGAAGATCCACGCCGTTTTGGCACTGAACGTAACTCCCGTATTAAGCAGGTCGCATCAGGGCGTTTTGGCGTGACTCCGCATTACCTCACCAATGCTGACGTACTGCAAATTAAAGTGGCGCAAGGAGCAAAGCCGGGTGAAGGTGGCCAACTTCCCGGCCATAAAGTGACCGCGGAAATTGCCAAGTTGCGCTATTCAGTGCAAGGCGTGACCTTAATTTCACCACCGCCGCACCACGATATTTATTCGATTGAAGATTTAGCCCAGCTGATTTTCGATCTCAAACAAGTTAACCCAAAAGCTTTGGTTTCGGTCAAATTAGTTTCAGAGCCGGGCGTTGGCACCATTGCCACTGGCGTTGCCAAAGCCTACGCCGATCTTATCACTATTTCTGGTTATGACGGCGGTACAGCGGCTAGCCCACTCACCTCGGTAAAATACGCTGGTAGCCCTTGGGAACTCGGCCTTGCTGAAACCCAACAAGCGTTAGTCGCAAACGGCCTGCGCCACAAAATTCGACTTCAAGTTGACGGTGGTCTAAAAACAGGACTGGACGTGATTAAAGGCGCGATTTTAGGTGCCGAAAGCTTCGGTTTTGGCACAGCTCCTATGGTCGCGATGGGCTGTAAATTCTTACGGATTTGCCACCTTAATAACTGTGCGACGGGCGTAGCAACGCAAGATGAAACGCTGCGGAAAGAGTATTTCAAAGGCTTACCTGAGATGGTGATGAACTATTTCATCGGTCTTGCCGACGAGGTCCGTGGTTACTTGGCACAGTTGGGCGTTGAAAAGCTCACCGATCTGATTGGCCGCACCGATTTACTAGAAGTACTTGAAGGGATGACCGCCAAGCAAAGCAAATTGGACTTATCCGGTTTATTGGAAGCGCCAGTATCCGCTCAGGGTCATCCGCTTTACTGGACTCAACCCAATACACCGTTTGATAAAGGACAACTTAACCAACAATTTGTCGATGACGCTTTAGCGGCAGTTGAAGCACAACAATCGATCAGCTTGTATTACAACGTACAAAATACTGACCGCTCGCTCGGTGCTCGCCTATCTGGTGAAATCGCCAAACGTTATGGTAACCAAGGCGTAGCCGCCTCGCCGATTAAAATTTATCTCGATGGCACAGCAGGTCAGTCATTTGGTGTATGGAACGCGGGTGGTGTTGAGCTTTACCTTACTGGTGATGCCAATGACTATGTTGGTAAAGGGATGGCAGGCGGAAAGCTGGTCATCAAACCCCACCTTGGTACCGCTTTTAACTGCAACGACGCTACGATCATCGGCAACACCTGTTTATATGGCGCAACTGGCGGCAAGCTGTTTGCGGCTGGCAAAGCGGGAGAGCGTTTTGGTGTGCGTAACTCTGGCACTATCACAGTTATCGAAGGCGCTGGTGATAACGCTTGCGAATACATGACAGGCGGAATCGTCGCCATTTTGGGCGCAACAGGCGTTAACTTTGGCGCGGGTATGACGGGCGGCTTTGCTTACGTGATGGATGAAAACGGTGATTTCCAAGGTCGAGTCAACAGTGAATCAGTAGAGGCTATTTCATTGCAAGATCTCTACATTCACCAAGAACATTTACGTGGTTTAATTGCCGAGCATTTGGAAGAGACTGGGTCGGTGCATGCTGAACAGATCTTAGCGAACTTTGATGAATGGATTCCAAAGTTCTATCTCATCAAACCCCAAGCGGCGGATCTGCAAACCCTACTCGGCCATCAAAGCCGCAGTGCCGCCGAACTTCGCGTTCAAGCGCAATAATTGGAAGGAGCCAGATTAATGAGCCAGAACGTATACCAATTTATTGATGTGAATCGAGTTGATCCGGCAAAAAAGCCGCTCACTATTCGCAAAATCGAGTTCGTCGAAATCTACGAACCCTTTACCAAACAGCAAGCGACCGCTCAAGCGGATCGCTGCTTAGATTGCGGCAACCCTTACTGCGAATGGAAATGCCCAGTGCACAACTACATTCCGCAATGGCTAAAACTGGCCAACGAAGGGCGCATTATTGAAGCCGCTGAGCTATCGCACCAAACTAACAGCTTGCCCGAAGTGTGTGGGCGAGTCTGCCCACAAGATCGCCTCTGTGAAGGTTCTTGTACTCTAAACAATGACTTTGGTGCGGTCACCATAGGTAACATCGAAAAATACATTAACGACAAAGCGTTTGAGATGGGCTGGAAACCAGACATGTCGCACGTGGAGTGGACAGATAAGAAAGTAGCGATCATTGGTGCAGGCCCAGCTGGCCTAGCCGCAGCTGATATTTTAGTGCGCAACGGAGTAAAGCCCGTGGTGTTTGATCGCTATCCTGAAATTGGTGGCTTGCTAACCTTTGGTATTCCCTCTTTCAAACTTGAAAAAGGCGTAATGGAAAACCGCCGCCGCATTTTCAGTGAGATGGGAGTCGAATTTCAGCTCAACATCGAAGTAGGTAAAGACATCACACTGCAGACGCTGCTTAATGAATATGATGCTGTTTTTCTCGGTGTCGGAACTTACCAAAACATGCGCGCAGGGCTAGAAAATGAAGAAGCAAACGGTGTTTACGATGCTCTACCCTTCTTAGTATCAAATACTTATAAAGTGATGGGTTTGGAATCACCCCAACCATTTATTGATATGGCGGGCAAAAAAGTCGTGGTACTTGGAGGCGGAGACACTGCGATGGATTGCGTGCGCACTTCTATTCGCCAACATGCCGCCAAAGTGATTTGTGCCTACCGACGCGATGAAGAGAACATGCCGGGTTCACGCCGAGAAGTGAAAAATGCCAAAGAAGAAGGCGTAGAATTTATGTTCAACCTGCAACCGCTCGCCATTGAGGTCAATGAACAAGGCCAAGTGAGTGGCGTTAAAGTGGTGCAAACCGCTTTAGGGGAGCCTGACGCGGCTGGGCGTCGCAAGCCCGAGCCCGTTGCGGATAGCGAACATGTGTTGGCAGCCGACGCCGTCATTATGGCGTTTGGTTTTCAGCCACATGCCATGCCATGGCTTGAGCCATTCGGTGTTGAACTTGATCAATGGGGACGCATTAAGGCCGCGTCGCAGCAATCGTTCCAGTACCAAACCAGTAATGAAAAAATTTTTGCTGGTGGGGATGCCGTACGTGGCTCCGATCTGGTCGTCACGGCCATTGACGAAGGGCGCAAAGCCGCAGAAGGAATACTTGACTACTTAGGTCTTTAAGCCTTAACTGCTTAATATCCTTGAAGGATTCATGGTAACGTGAATCCTTTTTTCTTAAGCCATTTTCCTTAAGCCATCGACTGCAGCTCGCTTGCATTTTGGTGATTGGCAATGAGGATTCATTTGATAAGGACTATCATGCGCGTAGTACTAAGTTTACTGATGTTTGCCACACTAACCGCTTGCAGCCAAGGAGTGACAACTATGACCGATCGCACTGCGACCCCTTGCGGAAATAAACCGAATTGCGTTTCGACTCAAGATGAGCGTAACGCGTTCTCGCTCTCTCCCTTTATCCTCAAAACAGGCGTCTCTTTAGATAAAATTGAAGCGGTTGCGCTTTCTATTCCTCGCTCTAAAACGGCGGTGAAAGAGGACAATTATCTCCGCATTGAATGCACCAGTCGTATTTGGCGATTTGTGGATGATCTTGAACTTAAAATAGAGAACGGGCGTTTAATCGTACGCTCTGAATCGCGCATTGGTTATTCAGATATGGGTGTCAATCGTAAGCGAGCAGAAACACTGCGAGAAAACCTCACCAAAGCAGGCTTGATTGAATAGTTGCTCAATATCGCACTGGCGGAAAGTTTCGTGCTAAACTTCGGCCAATTTTGCTATACCCAACAACTTGGAGTTGCAGGTAGGCGGCAAGTGAGTGAGTCCCCATGAGCATAGGCAAACTATGTGATTGGGGTGAGCGAACGTAGCCAACACCGCGGCGGCTTCAAGTAGGAAGGGTATATTCACCAGATATTTACTATCAACCGAATATTTACTACTAACCGAATAAGAGAAACCTCATGAAAATCGGCATTATTGGCGCGATGGAGCAAGAAGTCGCGATATTAAAAGACGCAATCGACAATGTTCAAGAAGTCAGCAAAGCAGGCTGCACCTATTTTTCAGGTCAAATCCATGGGGTGGATGTGGTGCTGCTACAATCTGGCATTGGTAAAGTCGCCGCCGCCATTGGCACCACTCTTTTACTTAATGAATACCAACCAGATGTAGTGATTAACACCGGTTCTGCAGGTGGTTTCGATTCAAGCTTAACCATGGGTGATGTAGTCATTTCAAGCGAAGTTCGTCACCATGATGCCGATGTAACCGCATTTGGCTATGAAATGGGGCAAATGGCAGGTCAACCAGCCGCTTTCAAAGCGGATGATGCATTGATCCGCGTTGCAGAACAAGCACTAACACACATCAAAGATAAGCACGCGGTACGCGGCCTGATTTGTACCGGGGATGCTTTCGTTTGTACCGCTGAGCGTCAAAGCTTTATTCGCCAACACTTCCCAACCGTGATTGCGGTTGAGATGGAAGCTTCAGCAATTGCACAAACTTGCCACCAATTCAAAGTGCCTTTTGTGGTCGTTCGCGCCATTTCAGATGTAGCCGATAAAGCGTCTCCGATGTCCTTTGATGAATTTTTACCGCTTGCCGCACAAAGCTCATCAGAAATGGTGATTAAGATGGTCGAACTGCTTAAGTAAGCAGTGACAGACTCAACATGGACGAGTTAATCACCTACTTGTATGCTAACGGTACGCTCCTCGTGATGTGGGGAGCGGTTGCCTTTCATCTTATTTTACCCATCCCGCGTAACGCTCATCCCGTCACTTTGTGGCGAAAATTTGCGGAAATATTAGCGGATAAAGTCAATACCAGTAACAGTTATTCACAAAGCCTACTTTCCGGCTCACTGGCTTGGCTATTGATGTGCCTACCCGCATGGGTCACCTTAGTCGCGTTAAAACCTTTGGTATGGCAACCTCAACTATTTGATTTAGCGCTACTATTACTCGCATTTGATTGGCGTAGCCAAGAATTATTAGCCAATCAGCTTATCGGCGCACTCAGCAAAGAAGACAAAAAATACGCTCGCAGCGTGCTTGCCCCTTTTGTGAATCGTGAAACCGATAGCTTGTCAGCGCTGGGGTTAGGTAAGGCGGGGGCTGAAACCGTCATTGTTGGCTATGGGCGCAACGTGATTGCAGTGCTATTTTGGTACGCCTGTCTTGGCGGTATTGGCGCGTTGATGTACCGTCTCATCGCTGAACTCGCCAGAGCTTGGGCGCCTTCGCGAGCGGCGTTTCATCCTTTTGGTATTCCATCGGTACGCTTGCTGGCTGTGCTTGACTTTGTGCCACTGCGCCTATTTAGCCTATTGATTATCATTGGTCGCAACGCATCAAACACCTTCTCAGCCATGTTACAACAAAGCCGCTTATGGCCACTCCCGGGGCCTGCATGGCTGTTAACCGCCGTCGGCAATAAACTATCACTGGCCTTAGGTGGCCCAGCTATCTACGGTGATAAAAAAGCCCTGCGCGTAAAAATAGGCGGACGTATCGCCCCATCAGCCTTCCACCTTGCGCAAATCCAAAAACTGTTAGCTTGGCGTATTTTCGCGTGGATAGCATTAGAGAGCGTGATACTGCTGCTCGTCCATCAAGGATTTTAGATGCGTTTACTGTTTCTCAATGTTGTCGTCACGCTGTGCGTGGCTTTTCCAGTTCAAGCGCAAGTTAAACGCATCATCAGCTTAGCGCCTCATGCCACGGAATTGGCCTTTTCGGCTGGCCTTGGTGATAAATTGGTGGCCGTCAGCGAGTACAGTGACTACCCAGCACAAGCACTCAAACTCGAAAAAGTGGCCAATTACCAAGGGTTGAATATAGAGCGCATTCTTACCCTAAAACCGGATTTAGTGATCGCTTGGCCTGCGGGCAATCCGGCGAAGGAGCTCGATAAATTAAAGCAGTTAGGGCTGAGGATTTATACGACAAAAACTCAAAAACTCGATGACATTGCCAATAATATTGAAGCACTTAGCCAATTTGCCGATGATCCGGGTATCGGCCAGCAAGCGGCGCGTGATTTTCGTCAATCACTCATCACTCTGAAACAGAGTTATGGCAGCCAAAGTAAAGTTCGTTATTTCTATCAACTCAGTGAAAAACCGATCATCACACTGGCCAAAGGCAGTTGGCCCAGTGAGGTCTTTGAATTTTGTGGCGGCGAAAATATTTTTGCCAACAGCGCATCCCCCTACCCTCAAGTTGGGATTGAGCAAGTGCTGCTGGCTAAACCTGATGTAATTTTCACCTCTGAACATGCGATAAAAAATGGCACGATGTGGCAAAAGTGGCAACAGCAACTACCCGCTGTACAAAACGGGTTTGTGTGGGCACTGACCTCAGATTGGTTAAATCGACCAACGCCCAGAACACTGCAAGCGATAGAAGAAGTGTGTGAGTACTTTTCCGTCGTTCGCCAAAAACGCTAACGCTTGCGTAATAAAATCTCGTACAATTCCTGCCCGAATTTTGTTCCATTAACGACTAAAGAGAACCCAGTAACATGGACTCCATGCTGCTCTATCTTATTGACTTATTTGGTACGGCTATCTTTGCCATTTCTGGCGTATTATTAGCTGGTCGATTAAAAATGGACCCGTTTGGCGTGGTCGTGCTTGCGAGCGTGACTGCAATTGGCGGTGGAACAATTCGTGATATGGCATTGGGTGCGACGCCAGTTTTCTGGATAAAAGACACCACTTACCTTTGGGTCATTTTCATCACTTGTTTACTAACCATGCTGCTGGTTCGCAGGCCTAAACGCGTTGCTTGGTGGATCTTACCCGTTTGTGATGCAATCGGTTTAGCCGTGTTTGTTGGCATTGGTGTTGAAAAGGCGATGAACTATCAAGACTCGGCCATGGTTGCGGTAATCATGGGCGTTATCACGGGCTGTGGCGGCGGTATTATTCGTGATGTACTGGCCCGTGAGATTCCAATGGTGCTACGCAGCGAAGTCTATGCTACAGCTTGTATCATCGGCGGTCTGTTTCATACCACAGCACTAGCGATGGGCTACGATAGCTCAAGCGCCTTTATGGCCGGAGTGGCCTCAACCTTAATCATTCGACTTGGCGCGATCCGCTGGCACTTATCACTGCCCACTTTTGCACTGAATAAATAAAGCCGATTTCATCAAAACCACAAACAGTAACATGTACAGACGCTATGGGTTATGGTCGCTTTGCGATAAGATGAGCTAATCTATTCCTCATCGTCATTAATTATGTTGCTAGAAGGTATCGAAACTTTGCTGGTGCTGAGCAAAGAAAAAACCATGGGGCGTACGGGCAGCCTACTCTACATTAGCCAGTCCGCCGTTAGTAAGCGGATTGCTAATTTAGAAAAAAGGGTCGGTAAAAAGCTGATTGAGCCTGATGGCCGACAGATTAAATTAACCACAGATGCACAGGCCTTGGTTGAAACTATTGGCCCAAGCTTTAGTGAGTTATGTGGTTTGATTTTCGATCAGCAATCTTTTACGGATGCCACACTGATCAGGATAGACTGCTCAGAAACGTTAGTCGCTGGCTATATTAACACCACCATGGGGCAGTACCTCAAGCACGATAAGTTCATCACCATCACCACGAACCATACGCCGAGGATTGTTCAGCACGTTCAATCAGGCAAAGCGACATTAGGATTTTGCGCAGGCTACTTACCCGCTAATCATGGGCTAATGACGTTTCATCTGGTAGATGAACCCTTTTACATTGTCAGCCAAACACCCTTATCTTCGTTACCTAAACAGCTCGTTACCAATGATTTATCCAACCCAGCGAACGCCTATCAAGTCGATATATTGGCGAAACTCGCCATCACGCCACAGATGGAAATGGACTCGTATACGGCCGCAGCACAATTGGCATTAGGAGGCATGACGCCTGCTTTAGTACCACTTTCAGTGATTAAAGCGCTGAACATTGAACCTCGCTATTACTTTGATTTTGATGAACTACAACCTTTGGTTCGGCCTGTTCATCTCTGTCTGCGCAGCAATAGTTATCGCTCGCCAAGGGTCAAAAGATTGATAACAACCATTGCTGATGCTGTTGCCAAAGAAGTTTTATTGCCATCAACATCGACATCACAATAACTAATGGGCGGATCCATTTCTGCCCTTTAGTCACCACTATCTTTGCGCCCATTCTCGCCCCTAAAAAACCACCAACGGCCATCACCAGCCCTATCTTCCAAATCGGCAAGCCAGCAATAACAAAAAAAAGCAGCGCAGCAATGTTTGAAGTGAAGTTGAGAACCTTGGTTCTTGCAGTCGCTTCAATCAACGAAAAATGACCTAACACGACAAAACAGACCGTAAAAATAGACCCGGTGCCCGGACCGAAAAAACCATCATAAAAGCCGATACCAAAACCGACCGTAAAAGCAAAAGCCGTTTCAGACAATGGAGCTGGCCCATTGTGGGTTTTCGTCGCGGGTGCAAGTAGAAAATAAAGTGAAATACCGATCAGCAACAGCGGGATTAAGCTGGTCAACAAACTGGCATCCATATGCTGCACAAGTTCAGCCCCACACGCAGCGCCGATAAAAGTACAAGCTATCGCCAACTTCATCTCTTTTAGGTTCACAATGCCATTGCGTACAAAATACCAAGTGGCGGAGAAACTGCCAAATGAGCTTTGCAGCTTATTGGTAGCCAGCGCTTGAGTCGGTGGCACGCCTACTGCCAGCAAAGCCGGCAAAGTAAGCAAACCGCCACCGCCAGCCATCGCATCAATGAACCCTGCAATCCCTGCAACCAAAAACAACAGGCCTAATACTTCCAGTGAAAGTTCCATTTCTTATCAACGCATTGAACAATAAAAACCAACAATAGCACCACTTAAAAGGTGAAAACAGCGAAAGCCAAGACAACAACCCATTCCCATTTTTCATCAATTAAAAAGCTATCCTCTAGGCCAAATCTCTTCTTCATTGGTAAAACGATTCAATTCGGCCGAATAAAAAAAGCCCGCTTAATTCAGCGGGCAATGAGGTTGTCATGTAGGTCTTAGACCTACTGATTTATTATTTTTTAACGCTTATGCTAAGTGTGCTTTCACTTGCGCGTGTAACTCTTGCACTGACGTAACTGATGACTTCGCATCGGCCGTATGAGACATACAGGTTGCAAAGGCAGCATTCAGTGTTGTGGTGTAGTTGACTTTTTGTGCTAATGCTCCACGACGAAGAACTTTAGAATCTTCAATCGCTTGACGCCCCTCGGCTGTATTAATGATGTAGGTGTATTCATTATTCTTAATACGGTCAAGAATATGAGGGCGACCTTCATGCACTTTATTCACCAAACGTGGGTTAATACCGGCTTCACCTAAAATTACAGCTGTACCGTGGGTAGCATCAAGCTGATAACCTAATTTCACCAGTTTCGATGCTAAATCAACCACACGCTGTTTATCACCTTCACGTACAGAGAGCAGAGCTCGGCCGCCTTCAGGATAAACATTACCGCAACCTAATTCCGCTTTTGCATAAGCTTCAGCAAACGTTGCACCCACACCCATCACTTCACCCGTTGAACGCATTTCAGGGCCAAGCAGTGGGTCAACACCAGGGAATTTATTAAATGGCAGAACCACTTCTTTCACTGAGTAGTAAGGAGGAATGATCTCTTTAGTAAAGCCTTGTGACTCTAGAGACTGCCCTGCCATCACGCGCGCGGCAATTTTGGCAAGCGGTGCGCCCGTTGCTTTTGACACAAACGGTACAGTACGAGCGGCACGAGGGTTAACTTCAATCAGGTAAACTTGATTATCTTTAACCGCAAACTGCGTGTTCATCAAACCACGAACGCCTAATTCAAACGCCAGCTTCTCAACTTGTTCACGCATCACATCTTGGATTTCTTGGCTTAACGTGTAAGCCGGTAGAGAGCAAGCTGAGTCACCAGAGTGAACACCCGCTTGTTCAATGTGCTCCATGATGCCGCCAATGACGACACGCTCACCATCACAAATCGCATCGATATCGACTTCAATTGCATCATCGAGGAAGCGATCAAGCAGTACTGGGGATTCGTTAGACACACTGACCGCTTCGTTAAAGTAACGACGCAGATCTTGTTCGTCATAGACGATTTCCATCGCGCGGCCACCAAGAACGTAAGACGGGCGTACCACCAGCGGGAAGCCGATGTCTTTCGATTTTTCAATCGCCTGTTCCATTGTGGTCACTGTTGCGTTTTCTGGCTGCAGCAGACCTAAACGATCAACCGCTTGCTGGAAACGCTCACGATCTTCGGCGCGGTCAATCGCATCTGGGCTAGTACCAATGATAGGCACTCCAGCGGCCTCAAGTGCACGAGCCAATTTCAGTGGTGTTTGACCACCGTATTGCACGATGACGCCTTTAGGTTTTTCAACACGAACAATCGCCAATACATCTTCGAGTGTCACTGGTTCAAAATAGAGGCGATCGGAGGTGTCATAATCTGTTGAAACAGTTTCAGGGTTACAGTTAACCATGATGGTTTCATAACCATCTTCGCGTAACGCGAGTGAGGCATGAACACAACAGTAATCAAATTCGATACCTTGACCAATACGGTTCGGACCACCACCGAGCACCATGATTTTGTCTCTATCGGTCGGTTGTGCTTCACATTCGTCATCATAAGAGGAGTACATGTAAGCCGTATCAGACGAAAACTCCGCCGCACAAGTATCGACACGCTTGTAAACCGGATGAATATTATATTGGTCACGCATACGACGAATTTCACTTTCAGCCACGCCAAGCAGTGAAGAGAGACGCGCATCCGCAAAACCTTTGCGCTTCATCTTGCGTAGAACATCCGCATTTAAGCCAGCAAAACCGCCCGCTTTGACTTCTTGTTCCATTTTGACCAGTTCTTCGATTTGTACCAAGAACCAGCGATCAACGTTAGTCAGGTTGAAGACCCCATCCACAGACAAACCAGCGCGGAAAGCATCTGCGATATACCAAATACGCTCAGCACCCGCTTCTTTCAGCTCATGGCGAATTTTAGTCAGTGCATCTGGTGCGTCTAAATCAACCATTTCGTCTAGGCCGTTTACGCCAATTTCCAGCCCACGCAGTGCTTTTTGCAGCGATTCTTGTTGGTTACGACCAATCGCCATCACTTCGCCCACCGACTTCATTTGCGTGGTTAAGCGATCGTTAGCACCGGCAAATTTTTCGAAGTTAAAGCGAGGGATTTTCGTCACAACATAATCAATAGTTGGCTCAAACGACGCTGGGGTTGCACCACCAGTAATGTCGTTCATTAACTCATCAAGTGTGAAACCTACCGCCAATTTGGCCGCAACTTTGGCAATAGGGAAACCCGTCGCTTTCGATGCAAGAGCCGAAGAGCGAGAAACACGTGGGTTCATCTCGATGATCACCATGCGGCCATCTTTCGGGTTGATACCAAACTGTACGTTCGAACCCCCCGTTTCCACACCGATTTCACGCAGTACGGCTAGCGATGCGTTACGCATGATCTGATATTCTTTGTCAGTTAGCGTTTGCGCAGGAGCTACCGTGATCGAGTCACCCGTGTGAATACCCATTGGGTCAAAGTTTTCAATCGCACAGACTATGATGCAGTTGTCCGCTTTATCGCGAACCACTTCCATTTCGTACTCTTTCCAACCGATGAGTGATTCATCAATCAACAACTCGTTGGTTGGCGAAAGATCAAGGCCACGGCGGCAGATCTCTTCAAACTCTTCTTTGTTGTAAGCGATACCGCCGCCGGTTCCACCCATGGTAAATGAAGGGCGAATAATGCAAGGGAAACCCACCATCTCTTGAACGCGGTAAGCTTCTTCCATCGTTTTTGCCGTATCAGCGCGAGGACAAGCTAAACCGATTGACTTCATCGCTTTATCAAAGCGAGAACGATCTTCCGCTTTATCAATCGCATCAGCCGTTGCGCCAATCATCTCAACGCCAAACTCAGCCAGAACACCATGCTTTTCCAGTTCAAGTGCACAGTTCAATGCAGTTTGGCCACCCATGGTCGGTAATACCGCGTCTGGGCGCTCTTTTTCGATGATTTTACGCACTACTTCCCAATGGATAGGCTCAATATAAGTCGCATCGGCCATCTCTGGGTCAGTCATGATAGTGGCAGGGTTCGAGTTAACCAAAATCACTCGGTAACCCTCTTCACGCAGGGCTTTACATGCTTGAGCGCCAGAGTAGTCAAACTCACAAGCCTGACCGATTACAATCGGGCCAGCACCTAGAATTAGAATACTTTTAATGTCAGTACGTTTTGGCATTGTCTACTACTCCGAATTACGCTGTGTGCTTTTTAATTAGTTCAATAAAATGGTCAAACAAAGGGGCGGCATCGTGCGGGCCAGGACTCGCTTCAGGGTGTCCCTGAAAGCTAAAGGCTGGCTTATCGGTGCGGTGAATTCCTTGTAGTGAACCATCAAATAGCGATTTGTGCGTTGCACGAAGTGTGGCTGGCAGCGTTGCTTCATCAGCAGCAAAACCGTGGTTTTGTGCCGTAATCATCACCACATCACGATCCAAATCTTTCACTGGATGGTTTGCGCCGTGGTGGCCAAATTTCATTTTTACTGTTTTCGCACCAGACGCTAATGCCAAAATTTGATGTCCTAAACAGATGCCAAAAATAGGCAGTCCTTTCTCTAAGAACACTTTGGTTGCTTCAATCGCATAAGTACATGGTTCTGGGTCGCCAGGACCATTTGATAAAAAGACACCATCAGGTTTCAGCGCTAGAACTTCTTCAGCCGAGGTTTGTGCTGGTACCACAGTTAGGCGGCATCCTCGGTCAACCAACATACGGAGGATATTGCGCTTTGCACCGAAATCGTAGGCAACAACGTGATAGGGCAACTCGCTGTCATCTTTCGCTTCAGGAAGTCCACCTTCGAGCGTCCACGAACCTTGTTTCCATTGGTACGCTTCTTTTGTTGTAACTTCTTTCGCAAGATCCATTCCTTTTAAACCGGGGAACTCTTTGGCTTTTACCAACGCCAATGCTTCATCTAAATGGTCACCTGCCATAATGCAGCCATTCTGAGCTCCTTTTTCACGCAAAATGCGCGTTAGCTTGCGCGTGTCGATATCGGCAATGCCCACAATATTTTGTGATTTAAGGTAGTCAGAAAGGGAAAGTTCATTACGGAAGTTAGAAGCGATAAGAGGGAGATCGCGAATCACAAGGCCTTGTGCATGGATAGAAGAGGATTCTTCGTCTTCGGAATTGGTTCCGGTATTGCCTATGTGGGGGTAAGTAAGAGTAACGATTTGTTGAGAATAGGAAGGATCAGTGAGGATTTCTTGGTACCCCGTCATCGAGGTATTAAAGACGACTTCACCAACGGATATTCCATCAGCGCCAATGGATACACCGTGGAACACCGTCCCATCTTCTAGGACTAACAG
>NZ_NDIM01000176.1:0-16037 GCF_002241375.1 Vibrio sp. V19_P1S1T109
CTATATAGGATTTAGAGTGATTTATCTCACGTTTATCGTGATCAGTGATAAATTTCCTACATTATTGACCAATTGTATTTGAGTTCACAAATGAGATGAATTGGTGATTCATAGCGGTTGCCTATCTTTCTATTATGTTTTTACTTCAGAAGCCGATAATAAATGGTAGACTCTCAACACTTGCGTAGCATCATGAT
This sequence comes from Vibrio sp. V19_P1S1T109, assembly GCF_002241375.1. Classification (NCBI taxonomy): domain Bacteria; kingdom Pseudomonadati; phylum Pseudomonadota; class Gammaproteobacteria; order Vibrionales; family Vibrionaceae; genus Vibrio; species Vibrio sp. V19_P1S1T109. The sequence goes on from NZ_NDIM01000176.1 coordinate 198, forward strand.
GACGCAGAAGTAATTAACCTTGATAAAGGATGCATAGACGCCATGGACAATGCAGATTTTGTACAGAAACGGCAATATTACCGCTTAAAGTATCCAAAGCGGGCAAGACCTACCGTAAAAATTGATGATCAGCTATTCCATGTCTGTGAAATATCAGAGCAAGGCATTCGTATTTCAATGCCGAGAGTGACTACCTTATATTGTGGTCTATCGATGTCTGGTACGGTGCAGCTACGCAGCAACAATACAGTCAAAATTGCAGGTCAAGTACTGCGCTTTCAACAAGATGAAGTCGTGGTTCAACTATCCAATGGTCCTGCTTTTAAGCACATGGTTGAAGAACAGCGTTATATTCGCCAAAGATACCCGTCTTACTTCTCGTCTTTACGTTCTGCTTAAATCAAAAACTGTCTGCGTTGAAACGAGCGGTGCGTGCTTCTGCGATTGTGCAGTGCGTGATGTGCATAAGTTCGGCGAGAGTGATTGATGGGTTTTGTTTAACAAGCCTTACCAATTTGGCTGATTTGGGTTCAAGCTGTTCCTGATATTCTGCCAGTTTGTCTTTGAGTCTCGTTATTAAAAATTGCATGACCAGTGAATCAAGTTCTCTGAGCCGATTTGCCAATAATTCAAGTTGCGTTATCTCACCACTGATTTGCCAATTTCTGGAACGTCGTATTCGTTTCAGGTCGCACTGATATTCTCTCGCCAGCATTTTGGCTTTTTTCGCATTTTCTCCACCAAGCCGATGAATCAATGAGGGGAGGGAAATCGTGATGATCATAATAGCCATGTTCTTGTTTGAATGACTTTCCGTTATAACACGGTCTTATAAAACGGTGAAACCCCGATAGTTGGTAGCTATCGGGGTTTCGAATTTTTAGATTTCTCGGATGGTAAGGCCGATAGTCTTTATGCAAAAGGTTGGATTTTATCCAACTAATTCCTTGGTAGGAAATTAGATGCGGATGAAGTCCATGTGCTCAACTTTTGGCTTGAACACGTGACGTTGAACGTCTTGTGGCTTAACTTTTACTTCTGCGCCATCAATTACTAGAGTAATTGCTTCGTAGAATTCTGGTTTGTCCATTTGGTTGATCACGTCAGAATGATCCAGTGCGATAGCAACTGGCGCTGCTTCACCACCGTAAACAACTGCTGGGAATTGGCCCGCGTGACGTAGGCGGCGGCTCGCACCTTTACCTAGTTCAGTACGTACTACTGCTTCGAATTTCATAGTTTTTACACTCAAATTAGTAAAAATAAACTTCACATCTGCAATGCGACCTTGCTGATGTGGTATAGCTTTGATAGTGAATCAATGATTACTAACAAAACGAGCGCGGATACTAGCACTCTATCTAAGATGGGGCAATAGAAAATCCCTTGCAGCATCGATTTATTGCAGTGTTACGAAGGACCGTGACAGTCTTTATTGCTTAATGTCGAGTTCGATTTCGTCCATTAAACCGAACGAAAAGTTAGCACCGCTTTTAACCCCCCCATGGTGCTAGTCGATAGGGTTAGCGTACCGCGATAACTGTGCGCCATTTCACTGACAATATTCAACCCAAGCCCAGATCCAGAGGTTGTTTCGTCTAAGCGCACGCCACGCTGTATCGCTTTAGCCAGATCTTGCTCAGCAATACCTGGGCCATCGTCTTCGATGTGGATTTCTACCCAGCCTTCTTCTCGATTTTTTGCGTGAACTCGAACTAAAGAAGCTGCCCATTTGTAGCTATTTTCCAGTAGGTTGCCGAGCATCTCGTCGAGATCGGTTGGGTCAACGGCAACCTCTAGATCAGAATCCAACTCATTAACTAACGTGATTTCACGCTGTGCGTAAATTTTGTCAAATGCCATAGAAATAGCATCTACCCGTTCGCTTGGATTGGCTTTTACCGCAAGAATATTCATTGAGCCAGCCATGCGCGCGCGGCCTAGATGGTAGTCAATCTGTTTTTGTAACTGTTCAATCGGTGTTCTGAGTTTCTGCTGTTGTGCGAAATCAAGATGATCGATCTCATTGCGCAGTACAGAAATCGGCGTTTTTAAAGCGTGAGAGAGATTGCCTGCATGATTACGTGCACGTTCAAGCAATTCTTGATAGTGGAATAACAGTGCATTCAAATCATTGACTAACGGAAAGACTTCTTTTGGGTACTCGTCACTGAGACTGGCTTGTTGACCTTTGCGCAATGCGGCCAGCTCTTTTTGCATTTTCCCTAACGGCCGTAATGACCAACTGACTTGCAAGCCAATCAGCACCAATACACCACTGAAGAGCAGACCTAGTATCATCCACAATTGGCTAATTACGCTGTTTAAAGTGTCTTGTAATGGCGCTTCATCAAGACCGATGGTAATGGTGATAGGAGAAGGGAAATCTGGTAAGTAGATGATTTGTTCAATGACGATAAGTTTTTCATCTCTTGCGCCTTTGACGATGCTTTTCAAGCCATGTTTTTCGCTGATAAGGCGTTTATCCCACAATGAGCGAGAACGAAGCGATTGATCATGGCTTGAGGCCGTCCAATAAAGGCCGCTGTAGGGTTGGCTAAAACGAGGGTCGGAAAGGCGCGACGACAGTACTAGATTCCCTTGCGGTGTCGCTTCCAAGTTCGCCGTGATTTCATCCATCGCTAAGCGTAGCTGACTTTGCACATCATTGACTAGGTAGTCTTTGATCAGTGTGGGAATGCCAATTCCCGCCGCTAAAATCATGGTACCTAACCAAAACGTTGCCGCGAGCAGTAAACGACTTTTTAAACTGAGGCGCTTTAAGGCCGAGGTTTTATTTTGCATTAAGCTGGTATCCCAGTCCTCTCACGGTTTTGATAATGTTGTTATTGATTTTTTTACGGATGCGGCCAATAAACACTTCGATGGTGTTGGAGTCTCTATCGAAATCTTGTTTGTAGATGTGTTCCACCAGTTCAGTCCGTGAAATGACTTTGTCGGCATTGTGCATGAAGTAGGCAACCACTTTGTATTCCAGTGCCGTCAAGCTCACTGCTTGACCTTGCCACATCACTTTAGAGGTTCGAGTATCAAGGCTTAAGTCACCGATTTGCATCACAGGGGAAGCGTTACCTGATGCTCGGCGCAGTTGTGCGCGGATACGAGCGGTTAATTCCACCATCTCAAATGGTTTGGTGAGGTAATCATCCGCTCCTGCATTTAAGCCCTCGACTCGTTGAGTCAAACCGTCTCTTGCACTGAGGATCACAATGGGCGTATTGATGTTTTCATCTCGAATGCCTTTCAATACGGTGAGCCCATCAAGCTTGGGTAAACCGAGGTCGAGCACAATCACATCCCACTCTTCTGATGTGGCGCGATAGAGTGCATCAATGCCATCTTGTGATAATTCAGGCACCCAGCCGGTCTGTTCAAGCGCTTCTACAATTTGTTCCCCAAGACGAGGATCGTCTTCGACTACCAATATTTTCATGGTTATTCTCTATTTTTTGATGATGTCGCGTAGGTTCCTGCCACGAATAGCCATTAGTTCTAATGTGCTTGCATTATATTCTACGCGGATAACTCGGTTGTCATGCATCAGTTTTAATTCGTAGACCCATTCACCATCATCTTCATCTAACTCTACCTTGATAACTCGGCCATTGAGTTCTTTATCTATCGTGGCATAAAGCTCAGACAATGGATGAATTAAACCTTTTTGAACTGCCGCGTAGACCTCGTCTTGATCCTCATCAATCTCTACCTTGGTTCCTGGCTTATAAGTGTCTTGAACCCAATCGTGTACATCACTGCTCGCAGCTAAAGTGGGTAAGGATAATGATGAGAGCAGCAGTAAGCGTGCGAAAGCTTTACCCTTTTTGAACAACATGTTGCGCCCCCCTGTAATAAGATGAACAGAGTATAAATGACCTTACATGAATAGAAAGTGAATCATCGGTTTTGTAGCTCATCTTCAAAGATCTTATCGCGCATTTTCCAAAATCGTCCCACTTTTCGCGCAATGACAAATTGTGGTGGACGAAAACGGTGTTGATGAGCCACCACTTTGCTTGGTGAAGATTGATCAAAAGGGCGATGCTTATCGGCTAGGTGTGGTCGCACAAATTGGTCGTGGAACACCTGTTTCTGTTTCTTGGTGGTTAGTGGCCAAAATTCGTGGACTTGTGCATCGTTCTCACCACGATAGGTAACGCGCAGTTGCGCTTTTCCACTTGCATCTTTGTGTACATTCAAATCCATTTCGATACATTCAAAAACCAATGCATCTTTGAGGTTGAGTGCTTCTTTGAGCTTTTTATCAGGGTCAACCAGTGTTGCGTCACATTCATGGCAGATACGTGCGGCGATATCGTTGTCAGCCCCGCACTCACCGCAATATTTTGCTCTAAAACGGTAACCACAGTGTTCTCGTTCGCCACTTTCTTCGTCTGTAAAATAGCCTTGGCAACGTCGACCATAGTGTTCAAGCAAAAAACCAGCGGCATCGAGTTTACCCCAAAAGTTGTTATTAAAACCGCAGGCCGGACAGGGAATGGTAATAATTTCACTGTTGGGATCGGGCTTTGGCTCACCGACTTCTGGTTGATAAAGATCATAGTTATTGCCCGCATAATCCAATACCAAACATTCGGTTTTTCCTGCGGATAAGCGTAGCCCACGTCCGACAATTTGCTGATATAAACTGATGGACTCGGTGGGGCGTAAAATCGCAATCAGGTCAACATGCGGAGCATCAAAACCTGTGGTTAATACCGACACGTTAACTAAGAATTTGATTTGGCGCTGTTTAAACTGCTTGATGATGGTGTCGCGTTCAGGGGTCGGCGTGTCACCAATGACGATGGCAGTTTCGTTGTTGGGCAGTAATTGCACAATTTCTTGAGCGTGGCGAACGGTGGCTGCAAAGATCATTACTCCCTGTTTTTGCTGTGCTAGTTGGATGATTTGTTGAACAATCTGTGGTGTGGCACGTTTCGATTGCTCAATCACCATGTCGAGTTCGGCTTCTTTGTAGCGCCCGGTATTGGCGGGTTTTAGCTGCGAAAAATCGTAACTGAGCACGGGGGCATCAACCATTCGCGCTGGCGTTAAAAAAGCTTCATCGAGCAGATAACGGATCGGTAGCTCAAAAATACAGTCACGGAAGAAGCGAGGCTCCTCACTGCGCACTTGGCCGCGAGTATGGTATTGATAAATCCAGCCCATGCCTAAACGATAAGGCGTAGCGGTTAACCCCAACACTTTAATCCCCGGGTTGAACTCGCTTAAATGGGTGATCACCTTTTGATAGCTACTACTTTTCTCATCCGGTACGCGGTGGCATTCATCAATCACCAGTAATGAAAATTGATTTTTAAAGGCATCTAAATTGCGCACCACGGATTGTACCGAAGCAAAGACGACCTGTTGATCTGTCTCTTTTCGTCCTAAACCTGCCGCAAATACCGCGCCTTGCAAACCGTAGCCCTCATATTTGGCATGGTTTTGCTCTACCAGTTCTTTCACGTGCGCTAGTACTAAGACTCGTCCTTTGGCAAGCCTTGCCAGCTCAGCAATAACCAAACTTTTTCCTGCCCCCGTCGGTAGTACAATTACGGCGGGCGTAGTGTGATGACGAAAATAGTGGATCACGGCTTTGACCGAGTCCGATTGATAAGGACGAAGTGTGTACATAACTCGCGTTTTCTCTTGTTGAACGCTGGATAAAAACAGTGAAATAGATCAACTATTTCATTTTAGCTGCGTATAATACCTGACTTGATTTAGATGAGGTAATCATGCGGTTAGATAAATTTTTGTGTGATGCGTTAGGTGCGACACGTAAAGAAGCCACCAAGATCATCAAAAGTGGTGATGTCACAGTAAATGGTAAGACGCAGAAAAGTGGTTCATTGCAGGTGACGCAGGAGTGTGAGGTGGAGTGGCAAGGCCGTGAGTTAATCTTGCATGGTCCGCGCTATATCATGTTACACAAACCCGCTGGTTACGTTTGCTCACATGAAGACGGCTTCAATCATACGGCATTTATTTTGCTCGATGAAGTGAATGTTCAAGACTTGCATTTTGCAGGACGTTTGGATGTCGATACCACAGGTTTGGTTCTGATCACCGATGACGGTCAATGGTCTCATCGCATTACCTCGCCAAAACACAAATGCGACAAAACCTACCGTGTCTGGCTTGCAGACCCTATTGAAGCGAATTATGTCGAACAATTCTTAACGGGTATTGAACTGCGTAATGAGCGTGAGCCAACCTTGCCTGCGCAATTGGAAGTCGTCGGTGAGAATGAATGTTTACTGACCATTCATGAAGGCAAATACCATCAAGTTAAACGCATGTTTGCTGCTTTAGGCAATAAAGTGGTTGGCCTTCACCGTGAGCGCATTGGTCATATTGTGCTAGATGAGGCACTAGAGCCCGGTGAATACCGTTATTTGACTGACCAAGAAGTGGCTTCTATTGGGGCTTGAACGGCCTAGCTTTACTGCAACTTCATTCCTTATTTATCTGGAGAACTATGACTTCATCTCAACCTGTTACAGCGAATAATACGCCGCACATTAGTTTTTTACTCTTCTTAGTATTAGGCGCGATTGGCGCATTAACGCCGCTGGCGATTGATATGTATCTGCCAGCCATGCCAGCGATTGCTAAAGATCTCGGTGTGAGTGCTGGAGCGGTACAAATGACGCTGACCGCTTATACCGCTGGTTTTGCGATAGGCCAACTATTGCATGGTCCTCTAGCCGACAGTTATGGCCGTCGCCCAGTGCTGCTGATCGGCGTATTACTGTTTGGTATTGCTGCCACTGTGAGTGCGACTACGCAGGGTATTGAAGCGTTAACGTATGTTCGCGCTGCGCAAGGTTTTGCTGGAGCAGCGGCGGCTGTGGTTATCCAAGCGGTGGTGCGTGATATGTTTGATCGCGAAGATTTTGCCCGCGCCATGTCTTTTGTCACCTTAGTGATGACCGTTGCCCCGTTAGCTGCGCCGATGATTGGCGGACACTTGGCCATTTGGTTTGGTTGGCGTTCGATATTTTGGGTGTTGGCTATTTTTGCCGCGGTGGTGATTGCTCTCGTGGTTTGGAAAATTCCAGAAACACTCAGTGCAGAAAATCGTCAACCGCTGCGCTTTCGAAATACCATTCGCAACTATGTGCAGTTAAGCCGTAACCCAGTCGCGATGGGGCTTGTTTTTTCTGGTGCTTTCTCTTTTGCTGGTATGTTTGCCTTTTTGACCGCAGGCTCTTTTGTCTATATTGATATTTATGGAGTCGATCCTGATCAATTTGGTTACCTGTTTGGCCTCAATATCGTCGCGATGATTATCATGACCAGTTTAAATGGTCGAATGGTGAAACGAGTCGGTTCCCACGCCATGCTACGCTTTGGTTTATTGATTCAGTTGTGCGCAGGTATCGGGCTATTTATCGCGTGGTTACTCAACCTTGGTTTATGGGGCATTGTGCCTTTTGTGGTGCTTTTTATTGGTACATTGTCAACGATAGGCAGTAATTCAATGGGATTATTGCTAAGTGGTTATCCAAAAATGGCGGGTACCGCTTCTTCACTGGCTGGAACGTTGCGTTTTGGCACAGGCTCAGTGGTTGCAGCGATTGTCGCGATGATGCCTAGTGATGTTGAGTGGCCGATGATTGTGGTCATGACGGCGTGCTCGGTACTTTCATCTCTTTTTTATTGGACATTAGGAAGAAAGGCGTAATGTCAGAGTATTACCTCGAAATTCAACGTGTAGTGAATACAGCGCTGCAAGAGTTAACAGCAGAACACCAAGCGAATAAGCTGGTGAATGCGCCTTTAGCTAATAATCACTTTTTGGTGCATTGGGTGAGTAAGGCATTGAAAGCACAACGATTTCATCGCTGTGTGGTGGATGATTTAAATCGTTGGCAGAAAGCTGGACGTTCGAAAGGCAACCAATCTGAATTACTGTTTATCTTCAAACGCATCTCAGCATTTTACGGTAAGTTTTTTGCGCAAGACGCGGATAACATCATTACCGATAAGAAAATTGACGCGTTTTTGGAATTCATGGAAGCGGCTCACTGGGAAGTGACAACATGTGATCCATTGGTGAATGAAGGCAAATTACAGCTTTTTACCGATGGGCAAAACTCATTGGCTTTGTGCGCAAATCAGTGTGAATCATGCTTTGATGGTGAACTGCTCGTGAAGCCGATGAACTGGTTTGTGCGGGGCCATCATGCTGATTTCGTCGAAAAGGCCAGCAGTGCTGGCTTTATGGTGCACAAACGTACCGATTATAAGTCGAATGTGAAATATCATGGTGAGTATTTGATATACCCAAGCAACCATGGCGTGCAATTGGCTGAAATTCCATTAGGCTTTCCTATTGATTAGTATGGAATTGAAACCCAATAAGTTGCAGAGCTAGCGATTTCGCTAGCTCTTTTTTTGTGCCTTTTTGACGATGGCTTTGACCATGCCATTAAAAATAAAAAGGTGGGCAGGCATCATCGCGAACCAGTAAAGTAACCCTAAGAATCCTTTGGGGTGCCACCATGCGGTCACATTGAGTTCTCGCGTTTCGCCTAGATCTTTAATGGTAAATTCCAATCGCCCTAATCCTGGGCCTTTCATCCCAAAAAGAAGAGACAAAAACTGTTGAGGTTGGCAGCGGATCACTTTCCACGAATCAATAAAATCGCCAACTTGCAGTTCCGGGCCACAAGGGGAGCGGCGCACAGGTTTGCCACCACCGAATAAAAGATCGAGCCATTCGCGTGTACGCCATAGTGCATTGGCAAAAAAATAGCCTTCTTGGCGGCTGCCTATGGTTCGGATAACATCCCATAAAGCCTCAGCAGAAGCGCAGGTCTGAATCGTTGCTCCTGCCTGTTTAGGATAGTAGCCAAAACCGGGTTGCCAACGCTGTAGGGCACTTGGATCAAATCCCCACACCTGCGAGCGTGTAAATTCCCCTTCATGCTCGATTATTTTGGTGACAACGTCACGATAGGAGGCCAGTTTTTGGGGATAGCGTGCTTCAATGGCTTGTGAGTCGGCAATGTAATCATGATCTAAACCGGCAAGTAGTGCTCTGCCAATATTAGAAGGGACTGAGGTGACAAGACCTAGCCAGTAAGAAGCCATTTTGGGGGTTAATAGTGGGGTAGACCATAACCGAAATGGTTTCTGCGTTGCCTGACAAATAATGGCAAATTGTTCGCGGTAGGAGAGGGTGTCAGGCCCACCGACTTCAAACAATTGGTGTGCAACGGGCTGCTCATTAGCTAATTCAAGTAGATAATGATTGAGGTTTTCCAGCGCTATCGGATTTGCTTTGGAATCAACCCATTTGGGAGTGATGAGCATCGGTAAGTTGTAAACAAAATCACGCATGATTTCAAATGCGGCTGATCCCGGTCCAAGAATGACACCGGCTCTTAACTCGGTCACTGGTACAGGACTTTTCCTAAGTAGATCGCCTGTCATTTTCCGTGCTTTGAGGTGCTCTGAGTTTCCGGTTTGTGGCTGAATCGCACTTAAGTAGATCAGGTGTTTGACCTGGCTAACCTCAAGGGCTTGTTTAACGTTTTCCGCTAGCGACAATTCATAGTCGACGAAATCATGTCCTTGCGCCATACCGTGCACTAAAAAATAAACCAGTTCAAATTGTGGGATAAGCGCAAGTGTTGCCTCTTTATCGGTAAGGTCTAAATAACGCAAGGTAAGGTTGGGATGAGATATGGCACGTGAGGTTAAGTAGTCAATGTGCCTAGCTGCGGCCGTTACTTGAAAACCTTGCGCTAATAGCAAAGGTAACAGTTGTGAGCCGACATAGCCTGATGCGCCGAGTACTAACACTTTTTTCATGACGGTCCCTTCAAATAAGATGGTTAGATTATGCTCACAGACGTATAATAGCGACTTCATTTTTCCTGTGCTATCAATGTGTTGAATTTGAGGTGATCGGTTGTCTGTTTTTTCGCAAATCGTGTTACATACAAGAGGCGATTTTTTCCGTCGCTTAATGGCTATCGCTCTGCCGATCACCTTGCAAAGTATTATGTTTTCTAGTCGTGGTCTAGTGGATGTTTTGATGCTAGGGCAATTAGGTGAGGCTGAAATTGCTGCGGTAGGCGTTGCCGCTAGAGCAACTTTTGTCACCACCATCATGCTAGTGGGCGTGACAACCGGAGGCGCACTGTTAACAGCTCAGTATTGGGGCGCAGGAAACAAACAGGGCGTGCGAGAAAGTACGGCACTTACGTGGTTAGTCGCTAACCTATTTGCTGTAATGACGGTGGCACTATTTTTACTGTTTCCAAGTCAAATCATGGCACTAACCACGGATTCCGAGACCGTTAATGCGCTAGGTAGCCAATATTTGATTATTACCTCACTCAGTATGTTTGCTGTAGCTTGCGTCAGTAGTATGGCGGTAGGGCTGCGAGCGATGCATAAACCGGGGCTCAGTACGTTTTTTAGCGGTATTGGTATTGTTTCAAACGTGTTTTTAAACTGGGTGCTGATTTTCGGCAAATTGGGTTTTCCCGCAATGGGAATCGAAGGTGCGGCGATTGCTACCGTGCTCAGTGGTTTTATTGAAGTTGCGTGTTTATACGGTTACCTCTATGCCAAGAAACATCTGTTAGCGTTTGGAATTGACGATATCCGAGCCATCATTGAATGGCCTACCATTTCTCGTTTTTTGAAGCTTTCGTTGCCAACCACCTTTAATTTCCTTGCATGGGCAGGCGGTTTATTTGTCTACCATGCCATCATGGGGCAGAGTGGTGTGCAAGGCTTAGCGGCGTTATCGGTGATGACGCCAGTAGAATCGATTTCATTGAGTTTACTGATTGGGATGTCGAATGCGGCTGCGGTTTTAGTCGGTAACCAACTTGGCGCTAAGCAGTACGATGCTGTTTATTATCAAGCCTTAGGTTTAACTATCATCAGCCTTCTTGTAGGCGTGATCGTCGCTGCCGCCTTGTATGTGGTGCAGATCCCTATCCTGAACTCTTTCACCGCCTTGACGGATGAAACCCGTGCTTTATCTGAAGAGTTTATCGTGATACTGAGCCTTGGCATCATTTTACGTTCCATTCCAATGACTGTGATTGTTGGCGTGTTGCGAGCTGGCGGTGACGTAAAGTTTTGTCTTTACCAAGATTTAGTCGCGCAGTGGTTGATCGGTATTCCGTTAGCCGCATTTTGTGCGATTGTGCTTGGTGCTAAGCCTGAAGCCATCTATTTATTGTTTCTCGTTGAAGAGTTGATTAAATGGGGCGGTTCTCTTTATCGAATGAAAAGCAAGAAGTGGATGCGAAATTTGATTGAAAATTAGACACAACGCAGTTAGGTGGTGCAATTTGATGCACATAATGTGATCCGGTATCCAAAATGCTTTCTACTGCAGGAGAATTAGTGTAGATTCACAATCCAATTTTAGTCGATTGCGAGCGATTTGATGTTACAGCTGACCAACCTGTGTAAAGGCTATCTAGATGGCGATGAATTTCATCCCGTGCTACAGGGGGCAGAGTTAACATTAAACCGAGGCGACCAAATCGCATTGATGGGTGAAAGTGGTTCGGGTAAGAGTACATTACTCAACCTTATTGCCGGATTAGATATTGTCGATTCTGGCGAAATTTGGTTTCCAAGTTTTGCCATGCATGACACGTCAGAAAATAAGCGTACCGCTTATCGCCGAAATAACATTGGTCATATATTTCAGCAGTTTAATCTTCTTCCCACCCTCAATCTCGCGGATAATATTCGCTTTTGTCGTCAGTTGAAAGGAATGCCGGAAGACCAAGGTTTACTGCGTCAAATTCTTTCTTCGCTTGATTTAATGCCGTTGCTAGGCCGATACCCTGAAGAGGTTTCTGGTGGGCAGCAGCAGCGTGCTGCGATCGCGCGCTCCTTGTACATGGAGCCTAAGATTTTATTAGCAGATGAACCAACCGGTAGTCTTGATGAGCGTAATGCCGAGGCGGTGATGCGTTTATTGACGACCTTAACTCGCCAGCTGGATTGCACGTTATTATTGGTGACGCACAGTGAAAAAGTCGCGCAGCATATGGATGGTCGCGTACGTTTACAAGGAGGGTTGTTGCATGTTATGGCCCGTAGTTAAGGCGCTACTTGGTCATTATCGGCGTTATCCTTTACAAATCATCCTAGTATGGCTGGGTTTAACGCTTGGCGTTTCATTGTTGGTGGGAGTGACGGCCATCAACCAGCATGCTCGTCAAAGTTATGAACATGGCGAAAAGCTGTTTTCTAATCCATTACCTTATCGTATTCGTTCCAAGCATATTGCCAATAAAATCCCCCAAGGTTTCTATATTCAGTTGCGCCGTGATGGATTTTCTCAGTGCGCTCCTTTTGAAAACCATCGTTTGACGACAAAAAATGGCACGGATATTTCGCTGATTGGGCTTGATCCCGTCGCTATGTTGCCAACCAATAGCGGCCTTCCTCTATCGGAATTTTCGACATTATCATTGATGAATCCGCCGTATCCTATTTTGGTGAGTGTTGATCTCGCTCGTCTCCAAGGTTGGCAAACGGGTGATTTTATCGTGCTTGATGATGAATCAAAGTTAGGTCCTATTCAGATCGATCAACAAGATCTCATCAACGGCACACGCGTTATTGCGGATCTATCCTTGGTGCGTATGCTCAAGAAAAGTTCGGGCTTATCTGTTATTGCTTGTGGTGATATGCCGCCAGAGAAACTGAAAAGACTAAAAGATAATTTACCTAATGGTTTGACGCTAGTCCGTAGTTCTCGCACTGAGCTGGAATCACTCACGCGTGCTTTTCATCTCAATCTCAATGCAATGGGTATGTTGGCATTTTTGGTCGGGCTATTTATATTCTACCAAGCCATGTCCTTATCTTTAATCCAGCGCCAACCTTTAGTCGGGTTATTACGGCAAGCGGGTGTTTCTGGCTGGCAGCTTACCCAAGCATTGGTGATTGAGTTGTTTGGCATGGTCCTGCTTAGCTGGATATGCGGTAACGGATTGGGGTTATTATTGGCCAATCAACTTATTCCAGCGGTTTCAGCCAGTTTGGGTGACTTGTATGATGCTAATGTCGGTTTATCGATTAGCTGGAATTGGCAGTGGAGTAGTTACAGTTTAGTCATGGCGTTGATTGGTGCATTCGCGGCGTGCGCTTGGCCCCTCGTCCGGTTGCTAAAATCGCAGCCTATTCGTCTTTCGGCTCGTCTCTCTTTGCTTCGATTTGCTGGCACAGAATTTCGCCTGCAAGCCCTTGTTGCTTGCGCATTGACTGTCGCGGCGATTGCCGTGTATCAAGTTCCACAAACGCAACTTTCTGGTTTTGCAATTATTGCGTTGATGTTACTCAGTGTTGCGCTGTTTACGCCTTATCTTATTTGGACGCTGTTCAACAGTTTTTCCTACTCACTCGCTTGGGTAAAAGCGCGTTGGTTCTTTGCCGATGCAGCCGCTAGTATGAGCTATCGCGGTGTCGCAACTATGGCATTTATGATTGCTATGGCGGCGAATATTGGCATTGAAACCATGGTTGGTAGCTTTAGAGACACTACTGAAAAATGGTTAAACCAACGTTTAGCGGCCGATATTTATGTCTATCCTACCAATAGTTCAGCATCAAGAATGAGCAGTTGGTTGAAAGCGCAGCCTGAGGTCAATGATGTTTGGTGGCGTTGGGAAAAAGATTTCGCCACCGACAAAGGTGCATTGCAAGTGGTCAGCACGGGTATCTCCGATGGTGAGTTAGACTCGTTGACGGTTAAACTCGCTGTTCCTAACTATTGGTATGATTTACACCATTCAAAGAGTTTGATGATCAGTGAATCCATGGCGCTTAAATTAGGCATTAAGCCTGGTGATTTTATTGACCTTTCTGAGCCTTTGGGCCAAAAGTGGCAAGTCGTGGGGGTGTATTACGATTATGGTAACCCTTACCACCAGGTCTTATTATCACACCAAAATTGGTTATTTGCGTTTGCCAGTACGGGAAATGTGGCACTAGGAGTGGTTTTGCACGAAGGTGTGAATGACCAAGGATTAAAGAAGCGACTAGAATCGGTATTTAGGTTGGGCCCTGAGCGGATTTTTGATAACAATCACATCCACACTCAAGCGATGCGGGTGTTTGACCGAACCTTTGCCATCGCCGATACGCTCGGGCGTATTACTTTGTTGATTGCCGTGTGTGGTATTTTCTTTGCTACGTTAGCTGGAGAGGTTTCCCGCCAGCGACATGTTTCGCTACTGCGTTGTTTGGGTGTTTCTGGTAAAGAGCTGGTGGTGATTGGCAGCTTGCAGTTGTGTGTTTTTGGGGCGATAGCACTCGTGATTGCAATGCCGTTAGGGCTTGCACTCGCTCGTCTTGTGGTGGACATCGTGATTAAACAATCCTTTGGTTGGACAATCCAACTGCAGTTGATCCCCGGGGAGTATTTGAAAACGGCAGCATGGGCGATGGTGACCTTGATGTGCGCAGGTGCAATCCCGGTTATTCGTTTGGTCAGAAGGCCACCGATTAGCTCATTTAGAGACGCGTTATAAATGATGAAACGATACCTCGTACTTTTGTGCTCTTTGTTGATTGCTGTATTGTTCGGCCTCTATTCGTGGCACCAGTATTGGCAGGCACAGCAAACGATTTCAGAATATGCCGTTTCTGAAACAGCTTCTAAGCAAATGGATACATCATCAATATCGAAGGAGCACCCGTTCGAGTTCGTGCTTCCTAATCGCCCGGTACGACTTCCTCAAGATTTCAATTTTCATCAAGGTTTTGAACATGAGTGGTGGCATTACTTTGCGAATGTCAGTGATGAACATGGGCAGCAATATGGGATCCAGTGGAGTTATTTTCGTCTCGCTAATGAAGCTCGAGATGCCAATGGATGGCTTAGTCCTCAGCTTTATCTTGCTTATGTGGTGATCTCTTCAAAGAATGAAGTCTGGCGTGAACAGCGGATTGCGCGGGGCGGAATTGGTCAAGCCGGCTTAGAATTAAAGCCGTTTAAAATGTGGATTGATAATTGGAACTGGCGCGCACCGGGGACGACTCCATTTCCTGGAGTATTAGATGTAGCGACGGACACGTTTTCACTCTCATTAAAAAATAACCTTTCCGGGCCATTTGTATTACCTGGTCAGCAGGGATACCAAAAAAAGCATGATTCACTCTCTTTAGCCTCATATAGTCTCCAAGCACCGTTTTTGCAGGTCAAAGGTGTGCTCAACTTAGGTGTTAACTCTCAACCCATTCAAGTCACAGGTAATGCATGGCTGAGCAAGGAGTGGGGCAATAATCTACTGCCTAACGCTGAACAGGGATGGGATAAGTTGTTCGTTAAACTCGATAGCAAAACAACCTTATTGGTTAATCGCTATCGTTATTTTCAGCAAGAGCCCTATTTGTTTGGGGCAATTGTGAAAGATTCGGGCACCACGATCGCACTATCTGCTGATGAAATTGATTTAGTTCCTGTCGTTTCTGCTGCATCGGAGAATGAGCGTGACATCCCGTTACAATGGGTGGTAAACATCCCTAAATATAATATTCATCTGGTGACGAAAGCGGTGAATCGCGATTTGTGGTCACCCTTTCTGATCCCTTATTGGGAAGGCCCCATTATCACCGATGGTAGTCATAAGGTGACGGGTTTCATGCAACTAACGAGCAACTAAGTTCAAATATTTGCGGAATCTAAAGGTCAAGTTGTTCTTGGCCTTTTGTGTTTTTGTGAACCTTTTTTATTTTGTTGTAAAATTGTTATGCATGAAAACTAATCAACAATGGGAAAATAGTGAAAACCAAGGAATATACGTTGTATTGTTA
>NZ_NDIM01000131.1:0-15897 GCF_002241375.1 Vibrio sp. V19_P1S1T109
GTTAAATATCGGCTGAGATATGATAATGAAATTACAAAAAATAGCGTTAGAACTCGCTGCGATTAATTTTAATCGTGACCCATTAAACTTAAATCAATTAATGGAACAGTATCCTATCGCTGATATTGCTCAAGTCTTCGCTGAGCAGTTGGCTAATCAGACCTTGAGCGAAGAGGATGTCTTTGAGCTGGTGCAATTGATGCCAATCGCTCGTCAAGCGGCGCTATTGGGGTATTTTTCTGAGCCTATCAGAGAAAAAGTGGTGGAGAGAATGCCGCTCGAAGCGCTTGCGAAAGTGCTTCAAGTTATGCCCCATGATGAAAGGGCTGACTTATATGCTCACTTGGATGAGACGCGCCAACCGCCGCTACTTGCTCTACTGGATCAACAAGAGCGGCAAGATGTACAACAACTTGCATCCTACCCTCAAGGCTCGGTCGGCTCCATCATGACGACAGATTATGCGACGTTAAACGCCGATGATGATGTGCAGCAGGCGATTGCGCGTTTACGTGAAATGGCCAACGAGAGGGAAACCATCTATCAAGCGTATGTGATTGATAAACAGAATCGCTTACTTGGTACACTTTCGCTTAAGGATTTAGTGCTGGCACAACCGACCTCGCTTGTCTCTGACATCATGACCAAAGAGACAGTGTTTGTTCGAGCCGATGAAGATCAAGAGTGTGCAGCGCAAGCCATCAGTAAATACGATTTACTTGCGGTGCCTGTTTTTGATGATCAATTCCGTTTGGTCGGTATTGTGACTTATGACGATGCGATGGACGTGGCCGAGCAGCAAGCGGATATGGATTTTCATAAAGTCGCTGCGGTTGGTTTTACCGGTAACCTTAAAGAAGCCAGCGTATGGCTAATGTACAAGAAACGTGTGTTTTGGCTGGTGTTGTTAGTCTTTGGTAACCTTTTTTCTGGTGCCGGTATTGCGTACTTTGAGGAGACGATTCAAACCTATGTCGCCTTGGTCTTCTTCTTACCACTGTTGATTGATAGCGGCGGTAATGCAGGATCCCAGTCAGCAACGTTGATGGTTCGAGCCTTAGCCACTGGTGAAGTGGTGATGAAAGATTGGCTATCCATGTTGGTGCGAGAGTTAGGGATTGCGGCGTTATTAGGGGCAACAATGGCCATTGCTGTCTCTTTATTGGGTTTTTGGCGAGGCGGCAGTGATATCGCTTTCGTCGTTGCGGTAACGATGCAAATTGTGGTGATTATTGGCTGTATTGTTGGAATGCTCCTTCCGTTCATTCTGAATAAGTTTAAGCTCGATCCTGCGTCAGCCAGTGCTCCGTTGATCACGACCATTGCGGATTCTATCGGGGTGATCATCTATTTCAGCGTTGCTACCATGGTGTTGGATTTTCCACCAGTGACGTAAGCCACTCATCTGGCAGTGAGATCTACTGGTTGAAGTGTGAAATAAGCCCAACGGTCAAAAGCTTTCTCTATTTTTGGGAAAGCTTTTTTTATGAATAAGGCTCATATGCTCGATTTAATTGGCAGACGAACGATCAGCCGAACTGGTTGGCGGGCTATACTGCACCTCACTGAAATCCATATTGGGGAACAAAAATGCGGCTTCGGAGCGAATTTGCTCGGCGCGGCTTTCGTCACCAATACCTTGGTAAGCCAAGATCAGATTATTGTAAAAAGCAGGACGCGGTTTATGTTTTATGATGGCCAATGACCAGTCGATGTATGG
This sequence comes from Vibrio sp. V19_P1S1T109, assembly GCF_002241375.1. Lineage (NCBI taxonomy): Bacteria > Pseudomonadati > Pseudomonadota > Gammaproteobacteria > Vibrionales > Vibrionaceae > Vibrio > Vibrio sp. V19_P1S1T109. Next base: position 1,721 of record NZ_NDIM01000131.1, read on the forward strand.
CGTAATCAATTTAGGATCTTGATTATACAGGCCAATGTTGAGGTAAGTGCTGTAGACATCCCAATCAAAACGGTCTTTCCAAACCACAGGGTTCGTCACCTTTTGTAGGATATCCGGGTTCTTGGGTTGAGATTTCTCAAATTGGGTAAGCACGTAATTACTGTGCAGTGCGCTGAGCATATAAAAGCCAGTCAAAATCGGCACTACTAAACTCAATACTCGAAACAGGGATTTACTGATAAGGCCAAAAGGGGCCGAACGGTATTTAGCCACGCGTTGATCAACCCAAAAAAGCAGAATAATGAAGGTTATCCAATGAATGGCAGAATGGTAAAATGGGTATTCGAGTTGGCTGTGCAACACGATAGGGATGAAAAGGGCGAACATCGCAAGCCTGGTCCCTTTCTTGGCCGAATACATCCGCATGAGCACGAAAAGCATGGCCAGTGTGATCCCTAGAACAGGTAACAAACCGCCTTCCACCGCCCAGAATAGTAATTCATTATGAGGATGATCCATCGACGCCAACCCCGGTTGGTAGCTAGGGTTTAATTGGTGTTGCCTTGCGGTATAAAGCAAATATTCAGATTCAAACTTGCCATAGCCATAACCCGTGAAGGGTTTTTCTATGACCATATCGATGGTTTGAGGAAAGGTATAACGGCGAGGGCTCTCTAAATCAGCCTTATTCTCTAGAAAATCGCCCGTGCCTTGGGAATAGACAGCGACAAACCCTAAAGCAATACCCAATAGCGTTGCAGCGCTCCATCCCCAAAACCGTTTAGGCGTCGAAAATTTAAATAGGTAAGGCAGAACAAAAAGCGTGCCGAGTACCGCGCCAATCCAGCCAGTGCGCGAGGCTAATATTACCAGCAACGGTGCAGTGAGCAGTGGAGTGACATAAAGTAGGCTCACTTCGCTAACATGCTGATTGTACTTTTTCGGTTGACGAGCCAGTAAATAGCCGGACATAACCAGCCCTGTCGCGAGAAAGCTTGCCATCACATTCGGTTGCTGAAAAATGCCGTAAGGGCGGTTGATTAGGGTGTTGTAGCCAAAAATATTATCGGGTGAAAGCAAAAAGTATTGGTACAGACCAAATAGAGTTTCAATCAATACCGCGAGTACGATAAACCAGAGTAATCGCTGCTTATGTTTGTTACTAAAACGAAATTGTTGCAGCAATACAAAAAAAAGCAGCCCAGTCCATAGTCCTAACATTCGACTCAGCGACGACTCAATTTGAGCATTCGTATAAAGCAGCGGAATCGTCATGATGCTACAGCTGATGAAAAGACCGATGGTCAGTTTGGAATAGCGTAACCTACGGTTAGATGCGAGTTGATACAGACCTAATGAAAGCGTAAAACTAAGGGCAAGCCAAGTGGTTGGATTAAAAGATAAAGCCAGACCTGAGCCACCAGGGTTGGGCATAAAAAAATGCATTGCCAGTAAATAGAGAATGCCAATCGAAAGCAAAAAGGGTTTGTTTAAGGGGATGGCGGGTGTTTGTGCTTCAAGTTGTGTACCGCTTAGATGCAATGTTGCCATAGGTCTCGCGTTCCAATTAAAAGAAACCAGCAACCACTTGCTGGTTTCTTTACTTTACCGTTTTTTTCTATTTCAACATAGGTTTAAGAAAGCGTGCTGTGTGTGAACCTTCGATCTGCGCCACATCTTCGGGCGTTCCTTGAGCAATAATTTCGCCGCCGCCTTGTCCACCTTCTGGCCCTAAGTCGATCACCCAGTCTGCGGTTTTAATCACATCTAAGTTGTGTTCAATCACCACCACGGTATTGCCGTGGTCGCGTAGGCGATGCAGTACGGTCAAGAGCTGTTGGATATCATGGAAGTGTAAGCCTGTCGTTGGCTCATCCAAAATGTACAAGGTTTTTCCTGTATCGCGTTTTGATAGTTCACGAGCCAGTTTGACGCGTTGAGCTTCGCCCCCTGATAATGTCGTCGCCGCTTGTCCGAGGCGTATGTAGGATAAACCCACGTCAATCAAAGTCTTGAGTTTGCGAGCGATCATCGGTACGGGCTCAAAAAAAGCGTAAGCATCTTCGACGGTCATCTCCAACACTTCATCAATCGCTTTGCCTTTGTAGCGGACTTCCAATGTTTCACGATTATAGCGTTTGCCCTTACACACATCGCATGGCACGTAAACATCGGGTAAAAAGTGCATTTCAACCTTAATCACACCATCACCTTGGCATGCTTCGCAGCGTCCACCGCGTACGTTAAAGCTAAAACGACCCGGTTTATAGCCCCGAGAGCGAGACTCTTGAGTGCCCGAGAATAGCTCGCGGATCGGCGTGAAAATGCCTGTATAGGTGGCTGGGTTTGAACGGGGAGTTCGGCCTATCGGGCTCTGGTCAATGTCGATGACCTTATCAAAATGCTCTAACCCTTTGATTTTTTGATATGGAGCAGGCGTTGCTGTGGTGGCTCCATTTAAGGCCGTATGAGCAATTTTAAAAAAGGTATCATTAATTAAGGTTGATTTACCGGAGCCTGAAACCCCTGTTACGCAGCTAAATAAGCCAACAGGAATTGATAAATCAACCGTCTTGAGGTTGTTACCCGACGCACCGATAAGCTCCACCGTTTTCTTGGGATCTCTCGGGGTACGCACGGTAGGAATCGCAATTTTTTTCGCGCCGCTCAGGTACTGTCCTGTGAGCGAATTAGGGTTGGAAATTATGTCATTCACATTCCCTTCTGCGACGACCTGCCCACCATGCACACCAGCGCCGGGGCCAATATCAATTACATGATCGGCCATACGAATGGCGTCTTCGTCATGCTCTACAACCAATACCGTGTTGCCTAGATCGCGCAAATGCGTGAGCGTTTTTAATAGCCGTTCGTTATCACGCTGGTGGAGCCCAATCGATGGCTCATCTAAGACGTACATTACCCCAACGAGTCCAGCGCCAATTTGGCTCGCTAAGCGAATCCGTTGTGCTTCCCCTCCTGACAGGGTTTCAGCACTCCGAGAAAGGTTGAGATAATTCAACCCAACGTTGACGAGGAAATGCAAACGGTCATTGATCTCTTTCATTACTTTTTCAGCAATTTGTGCTCGTTGGCCTTCTAAATCAAGAGATTGGAAAAATTGCAAGGCATCGGCAATGCTCAGTTCCACCACTTCCGGGAGTGCGGTGTCATTGATAAATACGTTGCGAGCTTCGATGCGTAAACGGGTGCCATTACAGCTGGTACAAGGCTTAGTCGAGATGTATTTCACCAAATCTTCACGGACAGAGTTAGATTCTGTATCGCGATAACGCCGTTCAAGTGTATTGAGAATGCCTTCAAACGGATGGCGTTTAACCCGAATATCACCACGGTCATTAATGTAGTTAAACTCAATCTCAGTTTTCCCCGAGCCTTTCAAGATGATTTCCTGAACCTTTTTAGGCAGTTTGTTAAATGGGGTGTGTAAATCAAAATCATAATGCGCAGCGAGTGACGTGAGCATCTGGAAGTAGTAGTAATTTTTCTGATCCCAGCCACGAATCGCTCCTTGCGCGAGGCTGAGTTGGCTATCTTGGATAACGCGTTCAGGGTCAAAATATTGTTGTACGCCTAAACCATCACAGGTGTGGCATGCGCCCGCTGGGTTATTAAATGAGAACAGCCGAGGCTCTAACTCCTGCATACTGTAGCCACAGTGTGGACAAGCAAAATTGGCTGAGAATACAATCTGTTCGCCTTCACCATCCATATCAGTAACCACAGCAATACCGCCTGACAACTCGAGCGCTGTCTCAAAGGATTCGGCTAGGCGCTGCTGTAGGTCAGGACGAACTTTAAAGCGATCAACCACCACTTCAATGGTGTGCTTTTTGTGCAGCTCAAGGGTTGGTGGATCAGTCAGATCGCACGTTTCACCATCAATGCGGGCACGGATAAAACCTTGCGCGGCCAAGTTTTCCAGCGTTTTAACGTGTTCACCTTTGCGCTCTTTCACAATCGGTGCAAGCAGCATCAGTTTTGAACCTTCAGCTAATTCCAACACCTTATCAACCATTTGGCTGATGGTTTGAGCGCGAAGTGGAACTTTGTGCTCAGGACAGCGCGGCTCACCGACTCGCGCATAAAGCAGGCGCAAATAGTCATAAACTTCGGTAATGGTGCCAACCGTAGAACGAGGGTTATGCGAGGTTGATTTTTGTTCAATAGAGATAGCTGGTGAAAGACCTTCAATATGGTCAACATCCGGTTTTTCCATCAAAGATAAAAATTGGCGTGCATAGGCAGAGAGCGACTCAACATAGCGGCGTTGGCCCTCTGCGTAGAGTGTATCAAAGGCGAGAGATGACTTCCCCGAGCCTGATAGCCCTGTAATCACTGTTAATTTATCGCGTGGAATGGTCAGGTTGATATTTTTCAGGTTGTGGGTTCGAGCGCCCCTAACTTCAATTTTGTCCATCATCTAGGCTCTATGTAACACAAGTTAGGCAAGTATTGCATAGTGTGAGTTTTGTGCAAATAGATACTGGATAAAAAAACAGTAAATAAAAACCACGGAACTTGCCGTGGTTTTTATTGGGGAGGCGCTAGGTTACTGACGCACTAGGTTACTAACGCACTAGGTGACTAACGCATTAGCTTACTTAAGCTTTATGAGTCGAATGTTTATCCAACGCGACTTTTTGTTCGTTCTTTTTGTACATGTTTTCAAAGCAGTAGTTAGTGGCTTCGATATAGCCTTCTACGCTACCACAATCAAAGCGTTGGCCTTTGAATTTATACGCCAATACACAGCCTGATTGCGCTTGTTTGAGTAGCGCATCGGTAATTTGAATTTCGCCACCTTTGCCCGGCTCTGTTTGCTCAATCAGATCAAAAATATCTGGGGTTAAAATGTAGCGACCAATGATGGCTAAATTGCTTGGTGCGGTGCCTGGTTCTGGTTTTTCAACCATGTCATCCACTCGGAACAGATCGTCTTTGATCATTTCACCGGAAATAACACCGTATTTATGTGTTTCCTTTTCAGGCACTTCTTGAACGGCAACAATAGAACAGCGGAACTGTTTATACAGAGCGACCATTTGTGCCAAAACCCCTTTTTCTTGATTGACACATAAGTCATCGGCCAGCACCACCGCAAAAGGTTCATCGCCGACTAACTCTCGACCCGTTAAAATAGCATGGCCTAAACCTTTCATTTCACGTTGACGAATGTAGGTGAAGTTGGCGGTATCAATGATTTCACGAATATCAACCAGTAGCTCTTCTTTGTTGGTGCCACTAATTTGATGCTCTAGCTCATAGTTTTTATCGAAGTGATCCATGATCGAGTGTTTTCCACGCCCAGTCACAATACACATCCCGGTCATTCCAGCTTGAATCGCCTCTTCAACACCATATTCGATCAAGGGTTTATTGACGACTGGCATCATCTCTTTGGGCATTGATTTTGTCGCTGGAAGAAAACGTGTACCGTAGCCAGCGGCTGGGAATAGGCATTTTTTGATCATGCTATAACCTTATTTTTATTTGAATTGTTAATTGATGGCGCAACCTTATCATGCTTTATGAAACGCTATCACCACTAAAGCGGTGAACTCAGTTAAATTCTGCGTGAAAGCACATAATTAAGACAGAATATTTTGATTGGCCCACGCAATCGCTTGGACCCTATTTTTGACCGATAGCTTTTTGAATATTTGGTAGAGATGTGATTTGACAGTGAATTCACTGATGAATAAATCTTCCGACATTTGGTTATTCGATGCGCCAGTTTGTAGGCAGCGGAGGATCTGTATTTCGCGGGCGGTTAAGTCTGTAATCACTTGAGCAGTATGGGACTCAAACGCGTAGCGATAGTAGTGCAGTAACTGACTTACAGCGTGTCTGGGTAGCCAATTTTGTCCATTAATGATTTCGCCAAGCCCGAATGCAATTTTATCTAAGGTGTCATTTTTATAAAATAGCCCTTTTAAATGGCCAAAGGTTAATAAGTCATTCGTGGTTAATCTTTGCAACACATTGATGAGGATCGTTTCATGATGCTGACTGTTTAATGGGCAGTTTCCCAAGCGTCGTTGCAACTGCGCATAATCGGCATGGTCAATCATCAATATTTTGTGTTTATCTGAGCAATACGTTTGGCGCAGGGTTTCGGGCTCAATTTTAGGAATGGGCAGCCCAAGCCGATCGGTTAAATGGTCAATATAAGGGTGTTCTTGCTCTTTATCTAAACAGAGAAAGTAAATGGTGCGGGTATAGTTTGCTTTTCTCATGGTCACTTCCTTTTGACGAGAATGTTAGACAACTGTCTAGAAAATGACGGAAATTAGGTTATAAAGCCAACGAGATAAATAAAATTGCGCTTAGTTTCATATAGTAAGGTAACTGAGTGTTTTGTCATCCTTAAATTAGAGGTAGTGGTTCTAAAAAATAGGAAATTGAGCAAGATTGTGAGATGAATTTTGACAACTATTTCTGTGAAGATTTGTGCCTCGCATAAAGCGTGGTATCCTAGTCAGCTATTTAAAGAACACTCATGATGGAAGACGGAGCAAAACATGGCAAGCCGTGGAGTAAATAAAGTTATTTTAGTGGGTAACCTAGGTAACGACCCAGAAATTCGTTATATGCCTGGTGGCGCTGCTGTGGCAAATATCACCATTGCAACGTCAGATTCATGGCGTGATAAAGCAACTGGCGAGCAACGCGAAAAAACCGAATGGCACCGTGTTGCGCTGTTTGGCAAATTAGCCGAAGTTGCTGGTGAATACTTACGTAAAGGTTCACAAGTGTACATTGAAGGCCAGCTACAAACTCGTAAGTGGCAAGATCAAAGCGGACAAGATCGTTATACCACCGAAGTTGTCGTACAAGGTTTTAATGGTGTGATGCAAATGTTGGGTGGCCGTGCTCAAGGTGGTGCTCCAGCGCAAGGTGGAATGCCACAACAGCAGCAACAAGGTGGCGGATGGGGGCAACCTCAGCAGCCTGCGATGCAAAAGCAACCACAGCAACAGCAGTCAGCTCCTCAACAGGCTCAACCTCAGTATAATGAACCACCAATGGATTTTGATGACGACATCCCATTCTGACGGTTACTTGAGATCTAGTTTTGTTAAGTTTGATTATTTAAATTAAATATAACAAGGGTTTGAGATAAAAAGTTTACAGTGAGTCTTGCAACTTCTGTAAACTTTTTTTATGCTAATATTATGGTTCTGAGTTACCTTGAGTATTTGTTAAGTTTAAGTGGATTTAAGGACGCAATGAAGACAAAAGTATTTCAAATGGCGAGTGGAGAAAGCTACTCAATTCTTTTAGGTGAGGATGGTATGCCATTGCCTTACCATAACCTCTTTGTCACCCTGCATTACCGAAATCAATCAAAAGCAAGTAACACCTGTTCTCGTGTTTTTGATCACCTTAGCTTTCTTGAGGAAATTTGTCGGTTTGAAAATATTGATTTGATTGAACGATGTAAAACGGGTGATTTTCTGACAAAGAAAGAGTTTGAGAACATTAAGAAACACTCAAAGCTTACAGTGGCGTCATTCCGTGAAATGGTTGCGAGACATAAATCCTCTAATGTTGTGAGCATCAAGGAAAATAAACTTGAAACGGCAAGAGCCAATTTTGTCGTCAATCCTGAGGGGGACATCTCCCCCCACACGACATACAACCGACTAACTGTGTTTGCGCAATTTATTGGCTGGCTCGAAGAAGAATTGTTTCCCTCTAAAGATTCCACGGCTGAGATCGAACTCAAGAAAATGAGGGGTGACAAGTTTGGCACCAGTGATGAAGCTCTTGATTGGGGAAACTGGCGCTCTCTAGAGCCAATTGAAAAAATTCGAGTCCTTGATGTGGTTCACCCTGACTCCTCAGAGAATCCTTGGAAATCAGAATCTGTTCGATATCGCAATCAACTTATCGTAAACATGTTTTTTGCTATTGGCTGTCGCCGTGGAGAACTGCTTAAAATCAGAGTAAAAACAGACAGCAATCAATCTGATATCAGAAAGCGTGACAAAGACGGTCGTTACTTCGTTATGCTCCGCTCACAAACTGACTACAGCGACAAACGCAAGCACAGACCAGAAGGTAAGACCATGGGGCGATTCGTCCCAATGGATAAACGTTTGGCGGATATGTATGAAAACTACCTTATCCATCACCGTCCTAATGCTGCTGGATCTGAGTATATCGAGTACCTGTTCGTTACTCATAACCATAAAGTGCAAACTAACACTGCCTTATCAATGGCTCAGGTAAATAAGATTTTTCGTGATATTTCTGATGTGGTTGGCTTTAGGGTTCACCCCCATGGGATACGTCATACTTGGAACGATGAATACAGTAGGTTTGCAGATAAACGCATTGCTGAAGGAAAAACAACGGAAGCCAAGTCGGAAGCCGATAGGCGAAAATTGATGGGCTGGAGTGAAGATTCCAGTAGCGCAAAACGTTACTCAAAACGACATGATGATAAACGTGCAATGGACATGGCGTTAGACCTTCAAGAAGAAGAGTCAACCACCATAAATTCAATCGTCCAACAACGTGATGAAGATGTTTGGACAGGGGAATAATAAAAATGAATCACCATCATGTGAATTTTGACTTTGCTAACGAAAGCAAGGTCACAACATGTATGTCATACAATGGCTTTGAATTTAATTACCTTTCAGATCGATGGACTCTAAATCGGGATGTCACGGTATTGGTGGATTTCTTAGATTCATTTGTACAGCCGCTACAAGAGGATATTCGAGAAGTACTGGTATTTTATGCTGAAACTTCATCTGCTAAACACACCCAAAATATATCCGTGCAGCTTAAGCTTTACCAAACGATAACAGGTCAAAATGACTTAACTGAACAGGGGGTTGCATCCTTTAAAAATGCATTACCTAAGAAGGAGTGGTACAAGGTATCGGTTGTTCGGGGAATGCTGCGACAAATGCGCTATTTGGGGCTGGATAAACATATTGATGATGCAGTGTTCAAGCTGACTGATCAATGGAGTTTAGGTGGCAATGATAAAGGGGTTGCTGTACTTACTCTTGACCCTGAAACAGGGCCATTCAGTGATTTAGAGTTTCAAGCAATTGGTTTACATGCTGCTCATCGATATGCTGAAGGGGCGCTTAGAACAGATGAGTATGCTTGTCTCTCTATGTTTAAGGCATCCGGTCGTCGTCCTGTTCAGATTGCATCTATCAAGTGTAAAGACTTTTCTTATTCGACCAATTATACCGGATCTCCAACGTATGTGGTGCTGATTCCTAGGGCAAAAGTACGTGGAGGAAAGTTCCGTAGTATCCTAAAGCCTTATGCTTTAGTGAATTCGGTCGCACAGGTTGTTGAGCTACATATCAAAGAGCAAACAGCTAAGGTGGAAGCAGCTTTAGGGCGGAAAATGACGCTTGAAGAAAAAGGTGAACTACCTTTGTTTATCGATGTTGGCACCACTGTAGAAATTCAATCAATACCTCCAAATTCATTAATGGACTATCTCAAATCCGAACTGCCGCATATTAAAACAAGCAACCTAACGAGTAAGCTAAACAGTGCGGTCAAAAAGCTGAAAGTCATCAGTGAGCGAACTGGCGAACCTTTAAAGTCAACAAGCTACCGTTTTCGCTACACCTTGGGTTCCAGAGCGGCTAGGGAGGGGGCTGGTATACTTACTATTGCCAACTTGCTTGACCATTCTGATACACAAAATGTAAAAGTGTATGTTGCTAACGCCCCTGAGCATGCAGTGCATATTTCAAAAATCATGAACCAACCTCTGGCTCGTTATGCCTCTGCTTTCGCAGGCAAACTGGTTGAAGACGAGGCTGAAGCCAATACAGAAAATGCAGGTGCGGCACGCATTCCATGTCGAGAAAAAGACTGCGAGGTCGGTTCATGCGGCTCAAGCAGTTTTTGCCAAGATTATGCCCCTATCGCTTGCTATTTATGCCCTAAATTCCGTCCGTGGGCACATGCTCCGCATCACCTAATCCTCGAATGGTTGGTTGAAGAGCGAGATCGATTAAAAGTAGATACTAATGGCGACATGCAAATCGTTTCAATCAATGACAATGCCATTCTAGCGGTATGCCAAGTAATCCAGCTATGTAGGGAGCATAACAATGGCTGATGTATTGATTTTTAAGCCTAAGCACGAGCTTGAGCATACGAAAAACCAAGCCGATTTCATCGAATTAGGACGTCAGATAGCGCCATTAAGCAAGAAGTATGTCTACGATGAAAATTACTGGCCTGATGTAGGTAACTTCACCATTTTTGGTGCCAATAGCCGACAAAAAAATCCAGATGAGTTACTGGATGAATCTTTAATTCCCTTTGCAAAAGCTTACGTTACCTATGGCGGCGGAACCACATCAGGCATCAACCTTAAATTCCAAGCCTTACGCGCAATCAATGCTGCTTGGCTGCGACTACACAAGGGCGAAGATTTTGAAACCACTAAGCTTACGGGGAAGGACTTTGATGCAGCTCAGCGCGCAGCTAAGGAATCGTTAAGTGCAGGAGCTGCTTATCAGGCTGGGTGTGGTTTAAATAAACTTCTCAACTTCTTGATTGAGTACAAATTAGTGAAGCCATTTAAGTGGAAGAGTGGACTCAAAAAGCCTGCTGAAAATGCGACAGGGGATGATGCTGACAAGAGAAGGCAAGACAAAATGCCTGACGAAAATGCGTTGATGGCTCTCGCCTCCATCAATGCTCAAAAAACAGAAGACTTAAGTCCTCGGGATATTTTCACGACATCTACGATAACCTTGTTGCTGGCTGCCCCAAACCGTGGTTCAGAGCCTCTGTACTTGCTTTCCGACCCCATTCATACCGATGAGCTGAAAGTTTGGGAAGTGCTAAAAATGGATGGCTTCACTAAGGAGGATGTTAAGGACATCCTTAAATACCAAAAAGAGAACGGTATTGTATTTGAGACTGACAATGGTGCCGTATTTGACAGGGCTGGGAATGAAACCGAAGATTCTCAGGATGCTGACGATGAAGAGCTAGACCTTACCGCAACCATCCAAATTAAAGGTATAAAATGGTATTCGGGTAAGGACTTTGGGCACGCACACAAGTGGATTCCTACGTGTATGTACGGTGTTGTAGAAGCTGCGGTAGAGCGTTTGAGAGCAAAATCAGAGCCTGCACGAAAGTTTGCAAAGATGCTAGAAGAAAGTTCGTGCTTTCCACGGCACGAGCTTTGTCCTGACGTCCCTGAAGACCAACTCCTAACGATGGATGAAGCTGCAATGGCACTTGGGTTGGATTCGTCAAGGTATGGTGACCTTTCTGATGCAAAAAATTGCAGAAAGTGGCGAACATCTAGAAACCATTTCCTAAAGCGTAAGGGTATCTTAACTGAAGATTACCAAGTTACGCTCCGAGATTTAAATGTAATCCTTCGAAAAGATCTTCCAGAGGGCTTCCCTTACATACCATTTGATAACGGTAATGGACATGTAAAAGTAAAATGGTCAGAGGCTTTGTATGCTGGTTTTGCCAATTGCTTGGACACTGCAAAATCAACCATTTCTACCGAGTTGTACATTCCAACCATTAATACGTTGAATGAAGACCTTGCTCCAACGAAAAAAAAGAACAGAACCACAGGAGAGCTAGCGACAGGTGTGCGTTCAGTTTTTCAGCGTTGGGGGCATGGTGATTTGAGCATGACCTCGCATCAAATCCGTCACATGCTAGACACCATGGCGGCAGTCAATGGAATGGATGGAGAGCAACGTGCTAAATGGGCTATGCGAAGCGATCCTAGGCACAATCGTTATTACGACCATACAACTCCGGAGGAGTATGGTGCGGACTTTATTGAAGACCGAGAGGCAGACCTTGTCTCACAGGGTTTGATGGAGAATCCAACAACAGGCACTATACAAATTCAGGTGCAGGTGGCGACCCCCAGAACAGTGCAAGAATTGAACACCAAGACGGCTTTAACCGCACATACAAACGAATTTGGCATGTGTGTGACGTCTTATATGGAAGAGGTTTGCACTAAATATCGCGACTGTATTAACTGCGACCAGCAAGTTTGTGTAAAAGGCGATGACGGCAAATGTGAGCGCATTCGTAAGCGTCTAAAAGAGGAGAAAAAACTTCTCAAAATGGACAAAAAAGCGGTTGATGATGGTGTTCAAGGGGCTAGGCAGTTCTATGAGCGCAGGAAATTGACCACAGAGCGCTGTGAGCAACTGCTTGCCATGATGGAAGACCCAAGTATCGAGGATGGATCTCTAATCAGGCTGCTTAACGTAGAGGATGTTACCCAGTTGGATCGTGCGATGGATGCGAATGGTAAAAAGCGTTTACCTAAGATTGAAAACTTTCAGCGCATCAAAGAGAGCCAGAAAATTATCGTCACGGTTGATGAAATGATTGGTATTGAGAACAATCCGTCATCATTTGATGATGAACTATTTGATGCTTTAGATGAAATGGATGCAATAGATTTTTTTGAGGATTGATTATTGTGGCTAAACACTTAACAGACACTGATATTAGCAATGTTTGTGAGCTTCTAGATGATTGGCCCACGGACTCTAAGCTGACATGGGATAGATTGGTAGAGGCAGTAGCACATGATTACAAGCTTTCTACCACGAGGCAAACACTGCAAAAGCAGGTACGTATCAAGCGCGCATTTAATGAGGTTAAGGCGCTTGTCTCGGGTAATTCTCCTAAGGCTGTTGCTGCACGAAATAGACACCTTCCATCCAGTTTGAAGGCTGCGGCTGATCAACTAGAAAAGCGGGAACGAACCATTGCGCGACTTGAAGCCGAGAACAACAGACTACTTGAGCAATTCCATACTTGGTTGTACAACGCCACCCAGCATGGAATTACGATTGAGCAACTAAACGAACCATTGGAAACTAAACAAGAAAAATGAGTGCTCAATGAGCAAAGCAACTACGGAAGTTCAAGGCTCGCAAGTTGATGAATATTTAGCTAAGTTCATGTCATGGAAAGAAATACAGTCTGCCACTGATGTGGCAGAAAAATGAGCCGTGGTGTAAAAAACTAAATAGAACAGAAGTTCTAAGCGTGTAGTGAATTAGTCTGAATAAAATCTTTCAGCTTCGTCACCTCGATGTGACTTGAACTGACAGGTCATTCTAAATCGATTTTGCCCCTTTATTGGTTCCGTCTAACAAACTTGTGATTTCAATCAGTCGCAATTTACCCAAATATAGCTCATGTGACGTTAATGATAGTTATGCGTTGAGAGTGAAATTTTAATTGGCTTGGTAAGTCACTTCGGGACAAGAGCGCCTTAGCGCTAATACTCTAAAAAGCTTCTGCCCCAATAAGTTTGTTAGCTCAATACATTGAGGCAGAGGGTGTCAGTTCAATGATTATTTCAGAGAACTGAGCCAAAACATGGAATAGATATGAAATAGAACTGTTCAGCTAATTTCCGGATTGGTTATCCGTAACAATAATTAAACGTTCATCGATTACAGAACCTATCGTGCACAAATTATAGCTTGCTGGTAATCGCACTCTGAAACAGTTTTGAATAAACATGACAAGGACATTGATGAACCACCACTCATCGAGCTTTAACGACAATCAGACGCTCATCAATGGTAGGAGCGCTTGTATAGCTATAGTCAAAAGTAAAGTTATTAGATTCTATGGTTTTATTTGTTTTTCCCCAGAATGTGTCATCTAGAAGCTGAGATTCCATTGGTGCATATATACTTATTAGCGTGTTGAGTGCTTTTTGAGCTTCTCGCTTGTCAGCGTGAATTCCATATCCAACATCCTTCGACCAATCGTTCCACATGAGCTTAACATTAGCCACTTTGCCTGTACCTGCTTTTTCGTTAATGAACCACTTAACTGTTTCTGCTCTTCCTTGTATGCATCCATATAACGCTCCCCAACTCCCTGACGCTGGCGTTATCTTAGGCTCTCGACAATCAAGAGCTTTTGTTGCTAACTTACTTTCTAAAGCAAATGTGTCAAATCCACGTTTTACTGTAGCATTTAATTCTGTCACTTCTTTATCTTCAGGCGATTTTTTAGGAAGCATCCCTACTATCCCAGCAAAGATAATGAAGAAAGTTAACATTTTGATAGACCAATTCGTTTTATTCCACCAAAATCCGATAATAGTTTTAATTAAGTTTTTCATAAGG
>NZ_NDIM01000002.1:0-15888 GCF_002241375.1 Vibrio sp. V19_P1S1T109
CGATTGTTCATGAGCATTGAGAGGATTAAGCGATCAACTTTTTTGGCAATTTTATCGCACAGATATTGACTAAACGGCAGCGTGTCAGTCGCGGTAAGAAAAGAGATTGTATATATGCAGACTGCGTAGGTTTTTATGAACACCTTTTTGCACAGCCTTCTGAACGTGAGATCTCCAGCATAAATAATGAAACATCACATACATAACAAATTAAAATGCGATATAGGTTTAATTTATTGACTGAGCAAATGGTTATCTTAGTTGCGATTTAACTATCCAATGAGAAAATTATGACAACGAAAATTTCATACCTTACCCTACTGGCACTGCTTTGCTCTCCCCTTACCAGTGCGCAGACAGAAAATAGTAACGCTGAGCAACCATCAAGCCATGTGACATGTCGCGCTCACAACCTGACTCTGAATTTAACCACCGATCAATATGCTTCTGAAACAAGTTGGGAAATAAAAAACAGCCTCTCACAGGTTATTTATGCGGGTAATAATTACTCAGACTCCACATCTTATAGCCAAGAAATATGCTTATCGGATGGTGAATATCAATTCACCATCCATGACAGTTATGGTGATGGTATTTGCTGTGGCTCTGGCAATGGTCTTTATTCCTTAGCCAAAGGCTCGGAAATACTGGCCTCTGGTGGGGAATTTCAATACAATCAAACAGCTTATTACTTGGTGAATCAACACCTCCCGCTAACCATGACTATTATCAAGCCGCGATAGGAAAAACAGGTTTTGAACTAAAAACGGCCTTATACAACATCATAAAGAATCATAATAGCCGCGGTTATTCCGCAATTTGGACACTATTACAAAATGCAGACATAGATAACTACTATGAGAATGACGGTTCAATGTTAGATATCTATTCTGAGAAACCTGACAACAACGACAGTGTTAGTTTTACTAAAGTCAGCGATCAGTGTGGTCAGTATCGACGAGAAGGTGATTGTTACAATAGGGAACACTCATTTCCTAAAAGTTGGTTTGGGGGCAGCGTTGAGCCAATGAATTCCGACGGTCACCACTTGTTTGCCACTGATGGTTTTGTCAATGCAAAACGCAGTAACTGGCCATTTGGCGAAGTTGGTCATATCACTTATACCTCAAGTAATGGTTCAAAACTTGGCAGTGCAAGCAATACGCTAGGTTATAATGGCACCGTATTTGAGCCTATTGATGAATTTAAAGGCGATCTAGCGCGCGCCTATTTTTACATGGCAACCCGCTACGAGAACCGTATCGGCAGCTGGCAAGGAAATACTGACAACGCTGATGCCATACTTGATGGTACTAGTACCGTGGTTTTTGAAGCTTGGGCTCTGGCTATGCTAAAGCGTTGGCACCAAGAAGATCCTGTGAGTGCTAAAGAACGCCAGCGCAATGACGCCGTTTATCAATTTCAAGGTAACCGGAATCCCTATATCGATCATCCTGAATATGTAAGCCAAATTTGGGGTCATTAGGCTCTTTATATTGGGTAAGTAGATAGGCGCGATAGTAGTGCCTATCTACTTGTTATTTATTGTTTGTTGCTGGGAATGGTCTGCTGGTATTAACCTTTATAAATACAACCCGCCGTGCAGGTTTCTTTAATTTCAACTTTGCTGAGCAGTGGTAAGCTTGGCTTTAATTGTTGCCAAATCCATTTCGCAAGCACTTCACTGGTTGGGTTCTCTAACCCTTCAATGTCATTCAAGTAATAGTGATCTAAACGATCATAAATAGGTTTAAATATCGCTTTAATTTCAGAAAAATCAATCACCCAACCAGTATGAGGATCGACCTCACCTTCTACATACAGACGAACTAAAAAAGAGTGCCCATGTAAACGGCCGCACTTATGCCCTGCAGGTACATGAGGTAAACGATGCGCGGCTTCAAACATAAACTCTTTGTATAATTCTGTTTTCATCTTGGTTCTCAAGCTTTTAAAAGAGAGGCAATACTAAGGAATATAGACTCACGAAACAAGTTTCTAGGCAGCTTTGTTTACATTGCAAGACAGATGAAACCGTACAATTTATCACGGTGATACAACGGAAAATCTCACGCCTTTGAGTGATATTTTAAGCATTAATAGGGAATCATGACGTGCCACATCACATTTGTTAAACCTATAGTATGTATAGGGTCACACTCCAAAGACTACAACTTTTGCACTAGTGCATATTAACGCTATATTTACACTGTCACCCTCTCAATAATAATAAAATTATCATGAACTCAACAATTACGTCTAAATTGCTACTTACGCTCATCACCGTTTTTGCTTTTGTATTAACGGTGTCAACGAGCTATCAATATATACAACAACGTGACCTGCTCAATTCGGTGTTGAGCGAGCAGTTACACGATAAAGCGAGTAACTACTTTGATAGCCTCAATATGATGATGTTGACTGGTACCATGGCTCAGAAAGAGACCTTACGCCAAAAGGCACTCGCGCAAGATGGTATTGAACAGGTGCGAGTATTACGTTCAGAGGCGGTCAGTAAACTTTATGGTCCTGGAAAAGAAAATCAACAGCCAATGGACGAGATAGATAAACGCGCACTGGCCGGGGAAACCGTCATTGAACCATTCAATGCTTCCTGGGGGAAAGGATTGGTCGTCGCCTTACCGATGAAATCAAGCCTAGATTACCGAGGCACAAACTGCGTATCTTGTCATATGGCGGAAGAAGGAACCGTTTTAGGAGCTATTCGTCTTGAATATAACCTGAGCCATGTAAACCAAATGATCAGTACTCACACTGTCATTGCCGTTATTATTATGGCTTCCATTGCCTTTATCGGATTTATGATCACGCTTTTTTTGATCCGCAAGATGATTGTTCGCCCTATCCAGCATACGTCACGATTCATGTGTGAAATCAGTAAGAGCAAAGATTTATCAAAACGACTTATCAGCACCAAAAAAGATGAACTCGGACAACTCGCGGTCTCCATCAACTCTTTAATGGACACGGTTTCGGACAGTTTGGCAAAAGTGCAAGAGACCTCTCATTCGCTTGCCGATTCAGCAAACCAGTTAACCGACGTAGCACAAACAACCAACCAAGCGGCAAAAAATCAGCAGCGTGAAACCTCTGACGTCCAGCTCAATATTGAAGAGATGCAATCTCAACAACAGACGGTTAATCAAGCTACCGTTGATGCATCAAAGCTTATCAAACATACCGCTAATGTCGCTCAACAAAGTGCACAGCAAGCACATACAGCTAGCGCAGATATCAAAGGTTTGGTAAGCGATATCGAGTCCGTGAAAGATAAAATTTCTGAACTTAATAATCAGACAGGGCTGGTTTCCTCCATTCTTGAAACGATTAAAAGTATCGCCGAACAAACTAATTTGCTGGCTTTAAACGCGGCGATTGAAGCAGCACGAGCGGGTGAACAAGGAAGAGGCTTTGCGGTCGTGGCCGATGAAGTGCGAAAACTCGCCTCACGAACAGCAGAAGCGACTGGAAACATTGAGAAAATCATCGCTCAATTCCAACGTGACAGTGAAACATCGCTCGCCTCAGTTGATTTGGTCTGCTCACATGCGCATCAACGTTCAAATGAAGTCGAAGTTTTATCTTCCGCAATGAGTAATGCCGTACAAGAGATGCAGCAGGTGCTTGATCATGCAAACAATATTCAAGATCAAACACGAACGACCACACAAGTCAGCCAAGAAATTCAAGGGAAGATCGAAGTCATTACTCGACATGCTGATGATACGTCTCAATCGGCAACGCAAACCCGAGAAATCAGCGTCAATTTAAAACAGCTATCGCAGCGCTTAGAAACATTGATGAATCAATTTACGCTTTCTGCTAAGAATTCGGCTACGAATCGACAATAAAGGTTGATGCGAACGAATTGACAGGTAATATGTGCCATTGAATTAAAAAGTAATAAGCAACCCAATGTTTCGCTTGTTTTTGTCCACTTTATAGAGTGAGAATACCTTTGAACATTGGGTTGAATTTTTACCTCAATGGAGACTATATCAAACATGACTTACGCGCCTGTAACAGACGTATTGAGCGGTAAGCTAGCCGTTGACAGTGAAGTGACTGTCCGAGGCTGGATTCGTTCTCGTCGTGATTCCAAAGCTGGGATCTCTTTTCTTGCCATTTATGACGGCTCTTGTTTCGACCCGATTCAGGCCGTGGTCCCTAATAATCTGAATAATTACAATGACGAAGTGCTAAAGCTCACTACTGGCTGCTCTGTCGAAGTAACAGGTAAGATTGTTGAGTCCCCTGCTTCTGGTCAAGCATTTGAACTTGCAGCAACTGAGGTGAAGGTTGTTGGCTGGGTTGAAGATGCTGAAACCTACCCAATGGCAAAAACTCGCCATTCAATTGAATATCTTCGTGAAGTGGCGCATCTTCGCCCACGTACCAACGTGATTGGCGCAGTGGCTCGTGTACGCAACTCCCTTTCTCAAGCCATCCACCGCTTTTACCACGAGCAAGGTTATTTCTGGATGTCAGCGCCGCTGATTACCGCTTCTGATGCAGAAGGTGCGGGTGAGATGTTCCGTGTTTCAACGCTGGATTTCGCTAACCTTCCTCGTACTGAGCAAGGCAATGTCGATTTCAATGAAGACTTCTTCGGCAAAGAGACATTTCTTACAGTTTCAGGACAGTTAAATGCCGAAGCGTATGCTTGTGCATTAAGCAAAGTGTACACTTTTGGCCCAACGTTCCGTGCTGAAAATTCAAACACGAGCCGCCACCTTGCAGAATTTTGGATGGTAGAGCCAGAAGTCGCGTTTGCTGATCTAAACGATGTCGCGAAACTGGCTGAAGATATGCTGAAGTATGTCTTCAAAGCCGTTCTTGAAGAACGTCGTGATGACCTTGAGTTTTTTGCTTCGCGTATCGACAAAGAGGCAATTACTCGTCTTGAGCAGTTCGTTAATTCAGATTTTGCGCAAGTAGACTATACCGATGCTGTGAAGATCCTAATCGATTCAGGCCGTAAGTTTGAATTTGATGTTGAATGGGGCATTGATCTTTCTTCTGAACACGAGCGCTTCCTTGCTGAAGAGCACTTCAAAGCGCCTGTGATCGTCAAGAACTACCCTAAAGACATTAAAGCATTTTACATGCGTCTAAACGACGATGGTAAAACTGTCGCTGCAATGGATGTTCTTGCCCCAGGTATTGGTGAAATCATCGGTGGCTCTCAACGTGAAGAACGTTTAGATGTTCTTGATGCGCGTATGATTGAAATGGGCATTGATCCTGAACACATGAGTTGGTATCGCGACTTACGTCGTTACGGTACTGTACCGCACGCGGGTTTCGGCCTTGGCTTTGAGCGCTTAGTATCCTATGTGACCGGTATGGGCAACGTGCGTGATGTGATTCCTTTCCCACGTACACCACGCTCTGCAAACTTCTAAAAATCAAACACGATTTTTGTAAAAACCACCGACGTTAAACTCGGTGGTTTTTTTATTTCCCCAACAATCAGTGTTCACTCTCAATAACAATAGAATGAATTTCAAATAAACATGAGATCAAAATCACCTCAATTTCATCTTCCTTTGTTACATTTAGTTCAATTACATGATCATGTTCACTCTATTGTGCTATGCAACCGAGTTACATTAACCACGTATTCAGATCGATCCATGGCGAGAATTTATATGAAAAAAAATGATGTAGATAATTTGCAGTACAATGGTGAAACAAACGGTGTTCATGGCTGGATGACCCCTTCTGGTCAACCTTACTACTGGCATCCTGATTGGCTTCATATCGCAGAAGATGCTACTGGCTTAAAGCCTAAACAAGCGTTAGATGTGGCAGAAAATGAGCAAGCAACAAAAAAACATGCCGTGTCGGCTATTTTGAAGCATATCAATCAATGGGCTTCAGAAAAGCTCGCCGAACACCCTGAAATAGAAACCGAAGCCATCGAATCTCAAATTGGCTTAAAAAAGTAACTACTACGACTTGTTGGGAGCGTCTCAACAAGTCGGTTTCAACTAAAAATAAATGAAGATCTAATCTACAAGTGCCTCGATGAAGCTCGTTGCAATATTTCCTGCGCTATTTGATTGAGTGGTAGCACCGAACAAGCACCACCACGTTCGATTGCCTCTTTAGGCATACCAAAAACGATACAGCTTGCTTCATCTTGTGCAACTGTATAGGCACCGCTCTCTTTCAACTCATGCAAACCTCGTGCGCCATCATCCCCCATTCCCGTCAAAATAAAACCGACAGCGTTAGAGCCTGCATGTTTTGCTGCTGAGCGAAAAAGTACATCGACTGATGGTTTATGCCTGTTAACTGCGGGGCCATCTTTGATTTCGACTTGATAATGTGCACCACTTCGATTCAGTTGCATGTGACGGCCACCCGGAGCGATCAATGCCAACCCCGGAAGAACTCGGTCGCCATTCTTTGCTTCCCTGACCTCGATTTGACAAAGCCCATTGAGCCGGTCAGCAAACATCGCAGTAAATTTTTCGGGCATATGTTGCACGATAACAATCCCCGGAGAGACTGCTGGCAATGCTGTTAAGATCGCTTCTAAAGCTTGTGTCCCACCTGTAGATGTGCCGATCACGACCACTTTTTGTGTGGTTTTCAATGTTAATGTCGGGTGATTCGGATTCGGCATTGTTTGCTGTACTTTCTTGAGTATATGAGGTTTGGGTTTAACAATATTTTCTAGCTTTGCTTGTGCAGCGGCGCGCACCGCACTTAACATTTCCTGCCGACTTTCTTGTAGAAAATCTTTCAACCCTGCTTTGGGTTTAGTGATAATCGTCAACGCACCCGCTTGCAATGCTTGCATAGTCACTTCCGCGCCACGTTCCGTCAGTGTAGAACAAATGATGACTGGCGTCGGATGCTCCGCCATCAGTTGCTTGAGAAACGTAATTCCATCCATACGAGGCATTTCTACATCTAAGATAATCACATCTGGCCATTGAACAGCCATTTTTTTTTGAGCGAATATGGGATCAGAAGCAGGAGTAAGCACTTCAATATCAGGTTCATTACTCAACAAAGCGCTGATCACTTGCCGAACAACCGCGGAGTCATCCACGATTAATACTTTTATTTTTTTCATGTAATGCCTCTATAAGTCGACACTCAATGGCTGATTAATAAGCTACCTCTCTTGCAGAAGATCGCCCATATTGAACCCAAACATCACCATTTTGGACATCAAAAAATACTTTACGATAACGCTTTCCACCCACATCATTGCGGCTTACTTGAAAACCGTGCTCTTTCAGTAACTGCATACCCAGTCGCACATTTTGTTGTGCAACATTTATCGAAGCGACTTTGCTGTAGTGACCTGCAAACATAGTGCTACCTCCAAATACTTTAACAACACATTCCTTAGGATTGATTTGATGTCGTCGACACTGAAGGGAAAAGTACGCCACAACATCGCTAGCATAATAGCCTTCAGGTTGTTTGGCCTCTTCACCTAGGGCGGATCGCTGGCTCAACAGATAATGGCACATACCCACTAACTGCGTTTTTGGATGCCATAACGTAATGGCAACGCACGAACCCAGCAGCGTATGAATCCAACCTCTGTGATGACCAAAGAATATCTCGCCAGGCATCAAGTTCAGAGCCTCTGTTTTAGGTAAAAATTCGTTCGCCATTAATCACGAATCCCTCGTTTTTGATAGATAGACGGCTGCAGTAATTGCAAGTCATCGCAGTTGAGTCCGTTTAATGTTTCAGAGTGGCCTATTAATAAAATACCGCCACTTTTTAATCGGTTCGTAACGTTACTGATGACTCTTTGTTTGGTATTTTGATCAAAATAAATCATAACATTACGTAAAAAAATAAGATCAAAGTGACCAAGTTCATCCAACTGATTTTGTAAGTTCGCTAATCCGAATTTTACTTTTTTCCTTAATGAATTAACAATTTTCAATGTGTCATGCTTGGTATCAATGCCTTTTCGGCAATACGTCTTGAGATAGGCTTTCGGTATATGTTCATGGCGTAGCATCGGATAAATACCTTGTGATGCAATTTGCAACACTTGACTATTGATATCGGTACCAACTATTTGCCATTCTCCTTGGTAACGGCTGTCTAATAACATTGCCAGAGAATAAGCCTCTTCACCTGTCGAGCTTGCTGCGCTCCAGCAACGGATCTGTTTTTTACCCCATACAGTGAAGAGATGGTGCTGGATATAAGCAAAATGGGCCTCTTCTCTGAAAAAGTACGTTTCATTGGTGGTCAGCAAATTGATGGCTCGTTGCTGTTCAAGTTTGCGTACTTGCTGATCGCTAAATTTCGTCAAATACTCAAAATACTCCCGATATGAACTTATACCGAGCTCTCTTAAGCGCCCGCTTAAACGCCCAACCACCAACGCTTTCTTACTGGGTGTTAGTGCAATACCTGCAGATTGATATATCCAGCCACGATACAACTCAAAGTCCGCATCACTGATGATGGACATTTGCTCCATGGCTGAATTCCCAAGTTGCTGAGATTTGTGCTTAACTTGCAAGTTCATTCTGCTCTTTGACCTGTTCCATCATGGCCAACTCTTCAACAGATAGGACTTTATCCTCCGCTAAAATAATGACAAACTCTTCATCGAATTGAGCCATACCACAAATAAATTCGGTCCGGATCTTGGTACCAAAATTAGGGGCAGGCCTCATAAACTTACTTGATATTTCAATGACTTCAGAAACACTGTCAACCATAACACCTAGGTCTTGACGCTGTTCTTCATTCGTCACTTCGATAATGACAACACAAGTCTTTTTATTCACTTCTTGCGGTTTAAGATAAAAACGCCGAGCTAGGTTGACGACAGGTACCACTTCACCACGCAAGTTAATAATGCCTTGAATGTAGTCAGGCATCATTGGCACCTGAGTTACTTTGCCATACTCTAATATTTCCTTAACATGCAAAATCGCAAAGGCGTACATTTCACCATTGAGCTGAAATGTTAAGTACTGTTGATCTTGTGCTAATTCTGTATTGGACTTAGCCAATATCATCGAGTTAGCCTCAACCGGGATAAGATTAGCCACATTCACCTCCAGCCACTAAAAGCGCACATACTCAGGTTCATCGTCCATAGAGACAAACGCAACATCTTTCTTCTGTTTAGGGCGTTGCTGCTCGTGGTGAACTGAAGATTTATTTGCTGCTTCACGGCGATTATTTTCTGTTTTGAAGAAGGTCATTAGTTGCTGGAGCTGCTGTGCTTGGCTGCTCATCTCTTCAGAGGTCGACGCAAGCTCTTCTGATGCGGAAGCACTTTGTTGCGTGATACTGTTGAGCTGTTCCATCGCTTGGTTAATTTGTGTTGCTCCGGTTGCTTGTTCCATTGAAGCTGCGTTGATCTCTTGTACTAAATCGGATGTTCTTTGAATAGAAGGCACCATTTCATCCAGCAGTTTTCCGGCTTGTTCCGCTAAACCAACGCTATTTTTAGCAACCTCACCAATTTCTTGAGAAGCAACCTGACTGCGCTCTGCCAATTTTCGGACTTCGGCAGCCACCACTGCAAAACCTTTACCATGCTCGCCAGCTCTAGCAGCTTCGATTGCGGCGTTGAGCGCAAGTAAGTTAGTTTGATAAGCGATATCATCAATAATACCAATTTTCTCAGCTATCGATTTCATCGCTAACACGGTTTTAGCTACCGCTTCTCCACCTTCTTTCGCTTCTTTAGCCGCTTTACCTGCCATGCTATCGGTCACTTTCGCATTTTCAGTGTTTTGCGCGATTGAGGCTGACATCTGCTCTACCGACGAGGTAGTCTGTTCAACACTGGCCGCTTGTTCGCTCGCCCCTTGACTTAAGTTCTGAGCGGTAGCTGAAACTTCTTCGGATGCCGAAGCCAATGCATTACTTGAGCTATTCACTTCACCTACGATATCTGACAACTTGGCCACCATTTTTTGCATGGCTTCAAGCAAGCGACCCAATTCATCGCCTGACGTCGCTTCAATTTTACCTGTTAAATCACCCACAGCGAGTCGGTTAGCCAGCGCCACTGCTTGCTCTAAAGGATTACAGATCCCGCGGATCAAGGTAACCGCAAATCCAATACCAAACAGTAGCCCCAATATAATTGATCCAATGGCTATCATTTGTAGGTTGTCATAAAGCTCAACCTCATGGTTATAAACATTCTGCGCTTCATTAGATTGCAGCTGAATTAATGCATTTACTGTTTTTTCAACGGGTGCATAGAGTGGGCGTACTTTATCAACCGCAAGGCGAGTCGCTTCATCAATGTCTAAACGTCGCAAAGCATCAATGGTGGGCTGTAGAGCTTGCTCAACAAAGACTTTATTTTGTTCTTCAAATTGTGTTGCTAATTCAGCCTCCTCCTTGGTTAATTTAGTTAACTTGTATTTGCCCCATTTGTCATCAATCACTTTGAGGTGGTTCTCAACCGTCTCAATCTGAGCACGAATAATATCCGCTTCTGGGTACAGTTGTGAGAAAGCCAGCGCTATACGATTGCTCAGAAGACGAGATTTAATGTCACCGATAGACAGTGCTGGTACGGTTCGGTCATAGTAGACCGTTTCTAGCCCATGCAGTGTTTTTTGCATGCCATAAAGCCCGAGTGATCCGACCACAATGAGTAACAAACTTAAGATGCCAACTAGCATACTTAGTTTGAATTTAACTGAAATATTTTTAAACATAGCCTATTCCTTTCTGACGATGTAATTGAGCCAAGTTAGTGCATTGCCAATAAGCGATGCTTCGACTCTTCCTTCATAATATGTTGCGATAAACTGGCGATATCTAAGATAAGAGCAATATCCCCGCTGCCCAAAATAGTCGAACCGCTGATTCCTTTAACCCGTGAAAAAATCGGCCCAAGTGGCTTAATTACGGTTTGTAATTCCCCCAACAAATTATCCACGATCAAACCAGCACTTTGCCCCGCACTACTGACCACCACCACATTTTGGCGTTTTGAGCGACGCGCAGTGAGGTTAAATTGCACTCTTAAATCAATTAAAGGCAGCACTTGTCCCCTGAGATTAATATAAGGTTTGCCTTGGCCATCTTTGAGCCACTGGTCATCAAGTTCGACGCATTCTTGAACGGCATCCAATGGCACAACGAAGGTTTCGCTACTCACTTCAATTAGGAAACCATCAATGATCGCGAGTGTGAGCGGCAATACAATGCGGATAGTTGTTCCTCGATTAAGTAGGCTGTGAATCTCTACTCGACCTCGCAAATCAGTAATATTTCGCTTCACTACGTCCATACCGACACCACGCCCTGAAATATTGGAAACCTGCTGGGCCGTTGAAAAGCCGGGCTCAAAAATGAGCTGAAAAATCTCGTCATCGGTCACGAGTTGGTTTTCATCAAGTAGCCCTTTTTCAATCGCTTTTGCGCGCAATTTTTCGCTGTTGAGCCCTTTTCCGTCATCGCTCACATCGATCACTATATTGCCTGAGTCATGGTAAGCATTGAGCGTGATGGTGCCGTGAGAAGGTTTACCATTTGCGACACGCTCTTCCTCTGTTTCAATGCCGTGGTCAATCGCATTGCGCACTAAATGCATTAAAGGATCGCCAATTTTTTCAATCACTGATTTATCTAATTCGGTATCCGCACCGGTAATCGTGAGATGAATACTTTTGTTTAGCTCCTTCGCCATATCACGAACAACGCGTTGAAAACGGGCAAATGTCGCACCGATAGCCACCATTCTAAGCTGTAGTGCCGCGTCTCTGACTTCTTCGAGAAGGCCATTAAGCCGTGCAACAGATTCAATCATTACATTTTCGCCAATTAGCTCCGCCTGTAATGCACTGCCGGCACCTGCGGTGACCAATTCCCCGACTAAATTAATTAAGGTATCTAACTTTTCAGCATCCACTCGCAAGCTTTTTTGCTCTTTGGTTAGCGCCTCTCGGGCTTTACTTTGTTTATCGACCGCCGCATTGAGTACGGGTGCTAATTGAGCATCAGCCTGAGTGATAATTTCTCCTATGGGTATCGCGTCCGAACTCGCTTCTCGCTGCTCACTTTGTTGCTGCAATGCACGCTTCAATTCAGTCTCAGTGAGTGCGCCACAACGAACTAATATTTCGCCAATTCTATAATTTTCATCGGGCATTGATTGAATGTGATCAATGAAGTCACCCACTTTGGCACTGGGTGGAAAGATGCGAACGTCACCTTCTTCACGAATGAATTCAAACACGTCTTCGATTTGTTGTTTAGACGCCGGCGAATAGAAACGCAGTTCAAAACCCAAATAACAACATTCCGGATCAAAGTTGTGCCAATCAGGTAATTTTCGGTCGACAGCCTCGATATAAATAACCTCTCCCAGCGTAGTTAAATAAGAAAGAAAAGAGAGCGGATCCATACCATCTTGGAATGCATGAAGCGGGAAAGTTAAAGAGATATGCCAGCAGAAATTGTCGAGCGCGGTGTGATCAGGTTCAGATTCCGTGGCTGGTGAATGACTTTCTGGCTCAGATTGACCTAAAAACTCAGACAATCGGGCTCCTAAGCGCTGTCCGGTAACGTCATCTTCTGATGACTCTTGCCCCGTTTGAGCATCATCAATCAAGCTCACCATGTGATCGCGGCACTCAAGCAACAAGGAAATATGCTTTTCATGCAACTTAAGTTGTTCTGAGCGCAATAAATCAAGCAAGCTTTCTACTTTATGAGTAAAACGAACGATCTCATTTAAGTTAAATATCCCTGCTGAGCCTTTTACAGTATGCGCTGCTCGGAAAATTGCGTTTAATCGCTCATTTAAACCATCAAGATTCCCGCTATCCAGTTCAAGAAGGTCAGATTCCATCCCTTCAAGCAACTCCCTGCTCTCATTAAAATAAGTTTGGAGCGCCGCAGCCATCATTTCGTCCATAGTATCTCCCTGGGGCTTCGTCATTAGCTTGTCACTTTGTCTTATTGTGAACTCGAAAGAACGATAGGGTCATGAAACCATCCCACTAGCCCCAGTTTACCCAGCACATCCACCACGACTTCACTATGATGAATCAGTTCACATCCCTGTTCTATTCTTGCTTTTTTAAATGCCATCAATACTTGTACGCAACTGCTGTCCAGAGCAGTGACTTGGGAAAGTTCAATGGCGATCTTCTCGCTATGAGACACAAAAGGGGTCAGCTGCTCAAACAAATTTCGAGCCTCATAAATCGTCAGTTCACCGTCAAGTTTTAACATTAATTGCTCATCGGTTTGGTGTGGAGTCAGCATAATCCCCCCTTAGACTTGGATCAGTTTTGCTACGGCGGCAAGCATCTGTTCAGGTGCAAAGGGTTTTACAACCCAAGCTTTCGCACCCGCAGCACGACCCTGTTCTTTCTTCGATGCCTCAGATTCAGTTGTGAGCATAATCACCGGCGTAAATTTTGTGTCTGGCCTTTGCTTCAGCTCTTTAAGTAAGGTAATGCCATCCATATTCGGCATATTTACGTCGCTGATGACCAAATGAACACGGTTCCCGGCCAATTTGGATAGTGCATCTTTACCATCATGAGCTTCGATCGTCTGATAGCCTGCTCCTTTTAAGGTCATACTCACAACCTGCCGAATTGAAGCCGAATCATCTACAACAAGTACCGTTTTGTTCATCACAGAGTTCCTCATTTATTCATTTACGGTTCTCAAAAGAAAGTAATGTCCGTGCTAGTCACCTTGCTTTTCACCTCAGTAACCTTACCTTTGTGGCTTTCATGTTGTTCTATCATGGTGTAGTTCTTGGTCATTTTTTCCAGCCATTTTTGCGGGGATAATTCGCCTGCGATCGCATGATTGCTGTCTTGTTTGAGCAGCTCTAATGAGTCACTGAGTTCTTTGAGATTGGTGCTGATTTGCTCTAATATTTGGCTTACTCGGTCTTGAAATTGCAATTTCACAATCACACTACTGATTGTTTCCTTCACCGAAAATGCATCTTCTTTTAACCGCTCAGACTGTTGCTGTAAGGTTTGTGCCATATCTTGGAAGTGGTTAATGACATAATCGATACGCTGCTCGGTTTGTTCCATTTGTTCACTCTCAGCCGCAATAGCCATTTCAGCCGTCTTAAATGTAGTATTAATCGCATCACTGACAACGTTCACTTTCTCCGTCATGCTGCTAGCGATCTCCCTTGAACGCTGTGAGAGGTTTCGCACTTCATCGGCCACCACTGCAAAACCTCGACCGGCCTCGCCTGCTCTGGCTGACTCAATGGCAGCATTAAGTGCTAATAAGTTGGTTTTTTCAGCAATGCCCACCACATCGGTTGCCATTTTTTTTAAATCGACTGTGTATTGATCAAGGCTGCGCATTTCATCAAGCATATGCTCTCTTGTCTTTTGGCTTTCTCTAAGCTCATCAACCGCTTTAGAAAGCATCGCTCGACAACGCTCAATTTCGCTCATTAAATTACGATCATCTTTTAAGGTTGAGCCTTGCGAGAAGGAGAGTGCTTGTGAAAGCTGCGTGACAAGATCACCAAATTGCTGGCTCAGTTGAGTAACAGAATCGGTAAGTTGCACATTGGCTAAATCAATATGACGAGACCACACTGGCAGAG
The DNA here is from genome assembly GCF_002241375.1 of Vibrio sp. V19_P1S1T109. Lineage (NCBI taxonomy): Bacteria > Pseudomonadati > Pseudomonadota > Gammaproteobacteria > Vibrionales > Vibrionaceae > Vibrio > Vibrio sp. V19_P1S1T109. The sequence continues at coordinate 14,597 of NZ_NDIM01000002.1, forward strand.
ATTGAGCAAAGAGAGGCTCTAAAGAATGATATCCATCCAGTTGGATCTCTTGTGTTTGAGAAAGGTGTTCAATCGTCTTTTTTTGAGCTTTGACTTGGGAAATGAAGGATTCGTAATTCCAAATTGCATAGCTAACACTAGCAAAAGTAACAAATAATAGAGCCCAAACACCAAAATGTGTTGGCTGTGGCATAAGAGCAACTATCGACAATAGCACTAAGGGCACGTAAACACGTACCAGCCTAATGAGGAGCATGATTTATTATCCTTTAGCCATAAAACACTGACGAAAGCTATGACGTTATGTAAGAAGTTGTTATGCAACGCCTAGAGCTCATAACTAAAGATAGGAAAGCTTGGAGGAATCTGCAATGTAGTCGGTAGATGTAATTTTACTTTTGTTGTGTTAACTAATTTTAAACAGTCCACTCTTATCAATCAGAGTAATGATTGACTTTCGTTAAGTTCGGCTGAGTAACGTCATTGAGCCCTCTCCTCTGTTCTCATAACATGACGCACTGATCGGATCACATGGGCTTTATTTTATTTAGCTATCTTTCCTAGAAATACATCACTAGAATCCATCGCTTTTCTGATCCTCCGCACATCGGTTAATTACGAAAACACAACATTGAACGAATTTAATCACCTAAACTTAAGCATCACATACTGTAATGAAATCAAATTCATGAATAATACCAAGCGAAACAACAGCCAACTCACCGCACTGCTCTACCTCTTAGCTGCGCTGCTATTTGCCACCTATGGCGGGCGTATCTGTCCGATGTTGTCCAGTTTAAGTGCATTAGAAATCACAGCCCATGTGACAATTAGCGTATTTTGTGCATGGGTAATGCGTCGATACCTCTTTACTCACCACCAGTGGGCAAAAACAGAACAGTACGCAAAACTCGATAGTGTTTTGTTTTTTCTTGTCAGTATTCCACTCGCTCTTTATTACAATCAGCACTATCAATTCACTATCGATAGCAATGTAAAAATTCTATTTGGTTTAACACTGTTTGGTTTCTTTACCGGAAGCTTATTACAACTCATCGCTAAACGAGCTCAATATCGCCAGCACGCAGTACAATTGAATCGTCAACAACTCCAAGGTGAAAGGCATTCGATTGTTAAGCAGATGATCGGGTTAATGATGCTGATGATCATCACTCTGACAGCCACACTCACCATGGTCGCGGTGAAAGATCTTTTTTGGCTTGAACATAACCCTGCCAGTTTAATCAATGGACATGGCAAGATAAGTATTATTAAAGAGTTTATTTATGTTT
>NZ_NDIM01000144.1:0-15850 GCF_002241375.1 Vibrio sp. V19_P1S1T109
TAAGCGAGAACCATATTTGGTTCAGCAAACGCCACTGGAGAGCCAACTTCTTCTTCAAAAGTAGCCCATTCCCACGCCTCTTGGTCGGCTAAGACCGCACGCAGTAGCTGGTTATTTAAACCATGGCCTGATTTATAAGCACGGAACTCACCCACAATGGAATGACCACACATGTACAAGTCACCAATGGCATCCAATACTTTATGAGTGACAAACTCATTGGCAAAACGCAAACCTTCTTCATTAAGAATACGGTATTCATCTAATACGATGGCGCAATCAAAGCTACCACCTAAACAGAGGTTTTGCGATTGTAGGTACTCAATGTCACGCATGAAACCAAAAGTACGAGCTCTTGAAATTTCTTTGACGAAACCTTGCGAGGAAAAATCAAACACCATACGTTGTTCATCAGAATCGATAGCAGGATGTTGAAAGACAATCTCAAAATCCATACGAAAACCGTTATGGGGTACAAGTTCCGCCCACTTATCACCATCTTCAAATCGAACTGGTTTCTTAATTCGAATAAAACGTTTTGGTGTATTCAGCGTTTGAATGCCCGCTTGTTGTAGCAAGTAAACAAATGGGCTAGCACTACCATCCATAATAGGAATTTCAGGTGCGTCAACTTCGATGATAACGTTGTCGATTCCCATGCCCGCTAATGCTGCATTTAAGTGCTCAACAGTAGAGATACGAATACCTTCATCGTTGACCAAAGCAGTACATAGCATGGTATCGCGAACAGATTCAGGATCCGCAGGGAAGTCTACTGGAGGATTGACATCAGTACGGCGGTAAATGATCCCAGTGTTTGCAGCAGCAGGGCGAAGCGTTAATGTGACTTTACGACCAGAGTGTAAGCCCACCCCAGTTGTTTTCACTATTTCTTTCAGAGTTCGTTGTCTGATCATCTACTTGCCTCTATGTCAGTGCGACAAAACACGGTCGGTAAAGCACCGACCGCGAATGCTACCATAATTTTGAACAGTGTCAAATTATGTCTAATTGTTAATCAGCCTGACGACGTAAAAATGCTGGGATATCAAGATATCCATTTTCCTTATCTGCTTTCGGTGCCGTATTTTGGCTTGCACCGGAAGAAGATGAAACAGTTGACGACGATGCTGATTGCGGTTTCACTTCTGCTCTTTCTTGCAAAGGCTGTGCCGTTTTTTCTTCGATTTTCGCTGCTTGCTGAACCATTTGTGGTTGAACTGCTGGTGCGACTTTGGCTTTACCGCCTGCAACTAAAGTAATGTCTGGCTTTTTCTCATTGCCAATACCCGTTGCAACGACAGTCACGCGAATTTCGTCTGCCATATCAGGATCTAACGAAGTACCGATGACAACTGTCGCATTGTCAGACGCAAACGCCTTAACAGTATTACCGACGGTTTCGAATTCGTCTAGTCGCATATCCAAACCAGCAGTAATATTGACCAACACGCCACGAGCGCCTGCAAGATCAATATCTTCCAAAAGAGGGCTAGAAATTGCCATCTCTGCCGCTTCTTCAGCACGATCTTCGCCGCGAGCCACTCCACTACCCATCATCGCGTGGCCCATTTCTGACATCACAGTACGTACGTCAGCAAAGTCCACGTTAATCATGCCTGGGCGTGTAATTAGCTCTGCAATACCTTGCACTGCATTTTTAAGTACATCATTCGCACTCGCAAATGCTTCAAGTAAGGTAATACCACGACCTAACACTTTCAGTAGTTTTTCATTAGGAATGGTAATCAAAGAGTCAACGTGTTTTGACAACTCTTCAATACCTTGCTCAGCAAATGCCAAACGTTTTTTTCCTTCAAAACTGAAAGGTTTCGTGACAACCGCTACGGTTAAGATACCCAGTTCTTTGGCAACTTCTGCAATAACAGGAGCAGCACCAGTACCTGTACCACCGCCCATACCAGCTGCGATAAACACCATATCGGCACCCATCAGAACTTCTTTAATTCTTTCTCGGTCTTCTAGAGCTGCATCACGTCCAACTTGCGGGTTTGCACCAGCACCCAAACCTTTAGTGATATCACCACCAATTTGAATGACGCTACTTACGCTTGTTTTACGAAGTGCTTGCGCATCGGTATTGACACTGATGAATTCCACGCCTTCGATGGACTCACGCACCATGTGTTCAACAGCGTTACCGCCACCACCACCAACTCCAACGACTTTAATTACAGCATCGTCAGACATTTCCATCATCGGTTCAAACATGTGTTATCTCCGTTTTCCCTGCAACTCAGGTTAAAACTCTTTTTGTATCCAGTTACGCAAACGACCAATTAAGCTCGACATGGATTGGCGTTTCGGTTCGCTGTATTCCGTGTCGTCATTAATTTGGCTCTCTTTCGCATAATGAAGTAAACCAACCGCCGTAGAATGATACGGCTCTTTTACGTAATCTGTAAGGCCACTCACCTCTAAAGGCTTGCCTACGCGAACTTGATTGCGGAAAACGCGTTCCGCACACTCAACCAAACCTTCAATTTGCGCAGCGCCGCCAGTTAAAACAACACCAGCCGCTAAATGGTGTTTAATACCATTTTTGCGCAATTTGTCTTGGACAGTATCTATAGTTTGGTTAACTAATCCCATTAATTCAGTGTAGCGAGGTTCAATCACTTCCGACAAGGTTTGTCTTTGCAAACTTCGCGAAGGTCTTCCTCCTACACTTGGGACGTTAACGGTATCATCCTTGCTTACCAATTCACTCAGCGCACAGCCATATTTCACTTTAATCTCTTCAGCATCACTGACTGGTGTGCCAAATGCAAAAGCAATATCACTGGTTACTGCGTTTCCTGCATAAGAAAACACTTCAGTATGTCGTAACGCACCACCGGTCCAGATAGCAACATCCATAGTGCCTGCGCCTATATCAATCACGCACACACCTAACTCTCGCTCATCTTCCGTAATAACTGCATTACTTGCCGCTAAACCAGAGTAAACCAGTTGTTCAACTTTTAAACCACAGCGTTCTACCGCTTTGATAATATTTCTCGCCATATCATTATGACAAGAAATAAGATGCACGCTCACTTCCATGCGCACACCTGATAAACCAAGCGGGTTTTTAATTCCCTCTTGGTAATCAATCGTAAATTCTTGAGGAATGACGTGCAATATTCTTTGCTCTTCCCCAATTTTTATTGATTTGGCGGTATGAATCGCTCGATCCATATCTTCTTGAGAAACTTCTTCATCCGAAATAGTTCCCATGCCTTTTTCAATACGGCTCGCAATATGTCGCCCAGATAGAGAGAGAAACACATTACTAATTTGGCATTCCGCCATTAATTCTGCTTGGTCAACCGCTCTTTGGACAGACTTAACGACCGATTCAAGATCGTTAACTCCCCCTTTATCCATCCCACGGGATGGGCTCGTACCAGCGCCAATAATATTAATTTGACCGTCAGGCAGTATTTCACCGACTAAAGCTGACACGGTGGCTGTGCCTATATCAAGACCAACAATAATGTTGTCATCAGCGGTCTTAGTCATTTTTACTCTCTTGTGCTTCTTGTTCAGGGAACCAACCTACTGCGGCTCCTGTATCATATCTAAGATCGATATAGCTAACTTGTTCAGCTTTATTACCTAAATTCTTATACAGCGAAATAAAACGTGCAACTCGCTCATCTAGTGATTCTTTACCTAACTCTAAGCGGATGCCATTATCTAAAATTATTTGCCACGCTCGACGATCGTTGAGTAACAGTGACGATATATTTAAGTTTAATGATTGAAACTTAGGGTTCGTTTTATTCCAAACATCCAGTACTTCGTGACTGGTCCCTTGCGGGCCATAAAGTTTCACTCTATCGCCGTTCAATTGACCAATATCACCATTAAATACCGTGCCATATCCGTCTAACAAAGCGTTGCCATTCCAAATCGCTACCGCTCTATACTCTGTCAGAAACACTTTTATTGTGTCAGGCCATTGTTTACGAATCGATGCATGGGCCACCCACGGGATGACCTGTACACTCGATTGAAGTACGTTAATATCTTGCGACATGAAAGTACCGATATGATCCAACTGAGCAAAAGCGCGCTGCACATCTAGCGAAGATACGTATTGCAAGTCACCTTGTAGAACAATTTTTGAAAGCGGTAGCCTCTGTTCGTCCCACATCCAACTGAGTGTTGAATAAATGAGTGAACTTATCAGCAACAACACCACAAATAAAAAAATAGCGCCAGCGGCGTGATCTTTTATGAGTGGCGAACGGGACACAGCTCGGCTTTCATCGAACACATTCATTAACAAAGCCTGATGTTCCTGTTTCTAAATCGCAATCGCATGCCCTATTTGGTTCACAATAGAGGTAAAAGCACTGACTTTAACCTCCGGATTATACTGAGGTCGCTGAAAGTATCAAACATTGAAAGTAATAAATCTGGACTGGATACCATGTTATTCAATATTGATACACAAATAAGCCATTTAAATTAAACCTGTTGCATTTTACTGATATTCAGTTCGAGCCCCGCTAAATGTTTCGCTACCTTGCCGATATCCCCAGCACCTTGCGTCAGCACGAGGTCACCATCTTGTAATACATTAGCCAGAATCGAAGGCAGTATGGTGCTGTCGGGAACAAAAATAGGATCAATTTTACCGCGACTGCGTATCGTTCGGCACAACGATCGACCATCGGCTCCCGCAATCGGCTTTTCTCCTGCGGCATAGACATCGAGCATGATCAGAACATCGACTTGCTCCAGTACATTGGCAAAATCATCATACAGATCGCGAGTTCGACTGTAGCGATGAGGTTGGAAAATCATCACTAGCCGTTTTTCTTGCCAACCACTACGCGCCGCCTTAATAGTCACGCCCACCTCGGTCGGATGATGACCATAATCATCAACGAGCATCGCAACCCCATTGCCTGTATCAAACTCGCCCAGATGATCAAAACGACGTCCCGTACCTTGGGTGCTAGCCATCGCTTTTAAAATCGCTTCATCGCTGATGTCGTCTTCCGTTGCCACTGCAATAGCCGCGGAGGCATTAAGCGCATTATGACGACCTGGAATATTAAGCGTGATATCCAGATTGGCTCGTCCCTGTCTGACGACCGTAAACTGGCCTTGTTGCCCCTGCTGATGGTAATTCTCAATCCTGACATCTGCATCATCGGCAAAACCGTAGGTGATCACTTGACGGCTGATACGTGGAATGATTTCACGCACAACAGGATCATCAATACATAATATCGCCTGACCATAAAATGGCAGGTTGTGTAGGAAATCGATGAAGGTCTGTTTGAGCGTTTCAAAATCACCGCCATACGTATCCATGTGATCAGCTTCGATGTTGGTCACGATACTAACCATAGGCTGAAGATGAAGGAATGAAGCATCACTTTCGTCAGCTTCAGCAATCAAAATCCGACTTGAACCCAAACGCGCATTGGTGCCAGCGCTTTTGACTAACCCGCCATTAACAAACGTGGGATCTAAACCAGCCTCAGAATAAATTTGCGTAACCAATGCCGTAGTCGTTGTTTTACCATGCGTACCAGCCACCGCAATGCCATGACGAAAACGCATTAATTCCGCCAACATTTCTGCACGACGAACAATAGGAATGCGTCGCTCACGCGCCGCTTTCAGTTCAGGATTTAGCTCATCGATTGCAGTAGAGACTACCACCACGCTGGCGAGTTCAATATTAGTGGCTTGATGACCGATATAAATGATAGCCCCTTTACTTGCCAATCTTTCAGTCACAGAGTTGGAAGCGAGATCAGAGCCGGTAATTTGGTAGCCTTCATTGAGCAATACTTCTGCAATTCCGCTCATTCCCGCCCCACCAATACCGACAAAGTGAATACACTTGACGCGGCGCATCTCTGGCACCATGGCACGGATTTGAGCTAAATCTTGAGTATGTTTAATGGTCATGAAAAATTTCTCGTTATTGGGTAAGTGCGATGATAGCGTCGGCAACGACTTTATCAGCATCCAGTTGTGCGGCTGCACGCGCTTGTTGCGCCATCAACAGCAGATCATGACGCTCAAGAGAAGCAATCTCTTGCGCTAGTTTTTCTACTGTGAGCTGCGGCTGTTCAATCATTTTGGCCGCACCACTAGCGACTAAGTGATCCGCGTTAAGCGCTTGCTGTCGGTCTTTATGCATAAAAGGGATAAATATAGCGCCAACACCGGCCGCTGCCACTTCAGAAACCGTTAATGCTCCCGAGCGGCACACCAGTAAATCAGCCCACGCATAAGCGCCAGCCACATCCTCAATGAACTCAGTAACGTGTGCATTTTTGATCTGAAGCGCGCGATAAGCTTGCTCAACCGACTGCTGATTATTCTTGCCTGCTTGATGGCAAACTTGGTAATTATCGCCAAGCATAGCTAGCACATCAGGCAAAGTTCGGTTGAGAATCTGCGCACCTTGGCTGCCGCCCATCACGAGAATGCGGATCGGTTCATTTCGCTCAGCAAAGCGTACTTGCGGTGCGGGTAATGTAGCGACATCTTGACGTACAGGGTTACCTACGACTTGCGCCTCAGTAAAGGCACCGGGGAAGGCTTGAAATACGCGTTTGGCAATTTTCGAAAGCCAACGGTTGGTTAACCCTGCTACGGCATTTTGCTCGTGAAGCACAACGGGAATTCCCATAGACCACGCTGCCACGCCACCAGGGCCACTGACGTATCCGCCCATGCCGAGCACCGCATCAGGTTGCCACTGCTTCAAATAACGACGCGCTTGAAAAATCGCGTTCACAATTTGAAAAGGCGCTTTCAGCAAACGCCCTATGCCTTGGCCACGTAAACCTTTGACCTGAATAAAGTCGATCTCAATACCATGCTTAGGCACTAATTCTGCTTCCATCCGATCCGCAGTCCCTAGCCAGCGGATCTCCCAACCTTGCTGTTGGAGCTGTTTAGCCACAGCGAGACCGGGAAAAACATGTCCCCCCGTGCCACCAGCCATAACCATTAAACGTTTATTGTTTATCATTGGATTCTTTTTCTATAGACACTCGATTGCGATCTTTGAGTCGACATTCATGATCAATTCTCAATAAGATCGACACCGCAACCGACATAATAATTAAGCTTGAACCGCCGTAACTGATCAAGGGCAGCGTTAGGCCCTTAGTCGGCACCATACCCGCTGCAGCACCCACATTGACGAGTGTTTGGAATGCAAACCAAATTCCAATACCAAAGGCCAAATAGCCACCAAATTGCTGATCATGCTCAAAGGCTTTTTTACCGATAAACACCGCTTTAAGCACCAGACTAAAAATCAGCAATAGAACCAGTACAACGCCAACAAAACCGAGCTCTTCAGCCAGCACCGCAAATACGAAATCAGTGTGCGCTTCAGGTAAGTACTCTAGCTTTTGAATCGAGTTACCAAGCCCTTGACCAAACCACTCTCCACGACCAAAGGCCATCAAAGATTGAGTCAATTGATAACCGCTGCCAAACGGGTCTTCCCACGGGTCAAGAAATGAAGTTACACGGCGAATACGGTAAGGCTCTGCCGCAATCAGTGCGATTACCGCAACAATTCCAGCCACCATGAGCGCAATAAATTGTGACAGTTTGGCCCCAGCAATAAACAGCATACCAAACAGAGTCACCAGCATCACAACCACGGTTCCCAAATCTGGCTGACCAAGTAGCAAGATAGCCAAGGTTCCAAACACCATAATCGGTTTCATGAAACCACCAAAAAAGGTTTGCCTCACTTCATCTTGTTTACGAACTAAGTAACCAGCCATGAAAATAAACAGTGACAGTTTCGCGACCTCAGCAGGTTGCAGGTTAAATAACCCCAACGGGATCCAACGCGAGGCACCATTGACCGATTTGCCCGCGAGCAAAACCACAATCAGCAGCATAAAAGAGACGCCAAGTAGCACCGAGCTGTATTGCATCCAACGTTTCATTGGCACTTGCAACACCACACTCGATGTCACGATGGCCAGCATCAAGAAAATGGCGTGACGAAACATAAAGTGAAACGGTTGATCCGTTAAACGCGAACTGATAGGAAACGAAGCCGATGTCACCATCACAAGCCCAGTCAGCATCAAACCTAAAGCAATCCATACCAATTGACGATCAAACAAGGCTTCAGGCGCTTGGCTCTGAAACCATTGACGAGTCATTTTGATGAGGCTTGAAAAGGACAAAATGCAATTTCCTGTTGATTAAGCGTAACGCTGCGCAAGCTCGGCAAAGGCGTCACCTCTGGCCATAAAGTTTTTAAACTGATCAAAACTGGCACAAGCAGGCGAAAGCATCACCATATCACCACGACGCAGCTGCGGTTTGATCGATACGATAATCTCTTCCATCGATGAATAGAACTGAGCCGATGGATGCAGTGGCATGAATTGCCCACCGTCAACGCCAAAACAGCACAGTTTTACGTTCAATGTTTTTAGTATCGGTGCTAATGGCGAGAAATCAGCGCCCTTGCCAACGCCCCCCACAAGCAGATACAAAGTCCCTTGGCAATTTAACCCCGACAACGCCGCTTGAGTGCTTGCGACATTGGTCGCTTTCGAGTCATTGACCCATTTTACGCCGTGATTATCAGCAACAACCTGACAACGATGTGTCAGCCCGCGGTAAGATTTCAATGCATCAAGCGCAGATGAGTAATCAACACCCGCCAAATCGAGCAGTGCGAGCACAGTGAGCACGTTGGCACTATTGTGTCGTCCCACTAAGCTGAGTTCCTCGCTTGCCAACAATGGCGTGCCTTTCGCCACTAAGAACGATTTGCCATTAATCATTTGCGTGCAATAGTCCGCGTCATGTTCAACGGAAAAACGTGCGATGTGACCTGAAAATGAGGGAGGTTCCGTCTGGCTATCATCGGCGTTCACGACCGCCGCTTGCGCATACTTAAAAATGCGCAATTTAGCTTGGCGATACGATTCCATACCATCGTAGCGATCCATATGATCTTCAGTCAGATTGAGAAAGGCAGCAGAGACGAGTTTTAAACTTGAGGTCGTTTCTAGCTGGAAGCTTGAGAGCTCCAGCACATAAAGATCGGCCTCTTGCTGAAGTAGATCTAAAGCAGGCACACCAATATTGCCGCCAACGGCAACCTTAAGCCCAGCAGCTTTAGCAAGTACTCCGGTTAAATCCGTCACTGTGCTCTTGCCGTTGGCTCCTGTGATAGCGATAACAGGCTTATCCACCTGCCAAGCAAAGAGCTCAATATCGCCCACCACGGGAATATGTTGTGCTAACGCCTGTTGAATCTCTGGCGTAGCTAAAGCAATGCCCGGATTAGTAACAATCAGGTCAGCGTCAAATAACCAAGCTTGGTTCCAGCCGCCACAATGTAGCTCAACTTGCGAGTTTAAATGCTCTCGACCTGGCGGGTTTTCCCGTGTGTCGATCACCTTAATCGTGAGCGAGCGATCTAAGCTCAAAAGGTAGTTAACCACCGAGAGACCCGTCATACCCAGCCCCACGACCACCACATTATTAACAGTTTGCCAACGATCCATCTTCATTCCATTCAACACCGTTTTGCTCTATCACTAGCGCACTTTTAGTGTAGCCAAACCCACTAACACCAACACAATTGAGATAATCCAAAAACGGACGATCACGCGTGGTTCTGGCCAACCTTTCAATTCATAGTGGTGATGGATAGGGGCCATCCGGAAAATGCGTTGACCACGCAATTTGTAGGAACCGACTTGTAAAATCACCGACAAGGTTTCCATCACAAACACGCCGCCCATGATCACTAACACAAACTCTTGACGAACCAACACCGCAATTGTACCGAGTGCACCGCCTAGAGCGAGTGAACCCACATCGCCCATAAAGACTTGCGCAGGATAAGTGTTGAACCACAGAAAACCTAAACCGGCCCCCACAATTGCAGTACACACCACCACCAACTCTGAGGCATAAGGAACATAAGGAATATGCAGATAACTGGCGAAATTGACGTTCCCAGTTGCCCATGCAATCACAGCAAAACCAGCAGCAACCAAAACAGTCGGCATGATGGCTAAACCATCCAGACCATCGGTTAAGTTCACCGCGTTACTGGTTCCGACGATGACAAAATAGGTCAGCACAATGTAGAGCAAGCCCAGTTGCGGCATCACATCTTTAAAGAAAGGCACCACAAGCTGAGTAGCTGCGGTATCGTTGCCATGTGCATAGAGAGCAAACGCCACTATCAACGCAATGGCCGACTGCCAAAAGTATTTCCAGCGCGCGATCAATCCATCACTGTTTTTACGCACCACTTTGCGATAATCATCCACAAAACCGACTACGCCATAACCAAGCAGCACCGCGAGTACAGCCCACACGTAAGGGTTTGAGAGATCAGTCCACAGCAGTACGGTAATAATGATAGAGGCGAGGATCATCACTCCGCCCATGGTTGGCGTACCGCGCTTACTAAAATGTGATTCTGGACCGTCGTTCCGCACTACTTGACCAATTTGCAGTAGTTGCAAACGTTTAATCAAGCGCGGCCCCATCCATAACGACAGAGCAAGTGCGGTTAAAATACTGACGATGGCCCGAAATGAGAGATATTCGAACAGACGAAAAAAAGAGAAGTATGGCTGGAGTAGATCCGCGAGCCAAATAATCATGAGTATTTCTCCTTGAGAGCAGCCACAATTTTACTCATACCCGCACTGTTTGCACCTTTGACAAGTAAGGTATGAGACTCTTGATCGAATTGTGATAATTGCTGCTCGATATAAGCAATCATGTCCACATGGCTTTCAAAATGGAGGCCATGGCATAGGTCACTGATCACTTTTGCATCGCGACCGTAAGTAAGGACATAGTCAAACTGGAATGGTGCAGCATGTTCACCGACTTGACGATGAAGTGCAAGGCTTTCATCGCCCAACTCAGCCATATTACCTAAAATTAACCAACGCCTTGCAGAGAAAGTGTTAAGTAGATCAACCGCCGCTTTCATCGCTGGAACACTGGCATTGTAACTGTCATCAATCAGTTTCACAGTCGTGCTCAATTGGGTGACATCAACACGCCCTTTCACCTGAGCTAGATGCGCAAGTCCGTACTGCACCTCTTCAAGATTCGCCCCCAACTCAATGGCTAATGCCGCCGCCGCCAACGCATTAGAAACGTTATGTTCACCCACAATATTGAGCCCAATATCAATATGACCGACGGGTGTGATCATTTCAAACTGGGCTTCACCTTGTTCATTAAGCCTAATACCACGGGCGTAAAAATCTGCAATTTGACGGCTGGAAAAGGTTTTAACGGTTTTGTCCGCTAAAATAGCGCTCCACCGCTCACCACCGTGGCTTTCTAAATTAATAATGGCTGTCGCACCTGAAGCAAGGCCTTGATAAATTTCACCTTTCGCCTGTTTTACGCCCTCAATTGAGCCAAAACCTTCCAGATGCGCCGCGGCAACATTGTTCACCAATGCGACATCCGGCTTCACTAAAGAGGTGGTATAAGCAATTTCACCAATATGGTTCGCCCCTAACTCAATCACCGCATACGCATCATTAGGACCAGAGCGAAGCAGAGTGAGCGGCACGCCGATATCATTATTAAAATTGCCAGCAGTAAAGAGCACGCGGCCTTTGGCTGATAAAATATTTGCCACCATCTCTTTGACTGTGGTTTTACCGCAACTGCCTGTAATCGCAGCGGTCGGTGTTTGACACTGTTGGTGAACCCAAGCGCCAAGCTGGCCTAACGCCAGTTTGGTGTCGGTAACCACCAGTTGAGGAACCGAAACCGCCAAAGGGCGCTGAACCAATAACGCCTTTGCACCAGACGCAACCGCTTGTACAGCAAACTCATGAGCATCAAATTTATCACCGACCAAGGCAACAAAGAGCGCACCGGGTTTGATTTGACGCGTGTCGGTCGAGACCTCAGACACGGTGACATCACAACCAACCAATTGTGCATGCAAAACGTGCGTCAATTGCTGTAAAGAGACTTCTATCATGCACTTATCTCCAGTAAGGTTTGCGCCGTTTCGCGATCCGAATAGTGAATAGTTTGATGGGCCATCACTTGATAATCTTCATGCCCTTTGCCTGCCAATAAAATGATGTCTTGCTGATCAGCATGTTGCAGGGCGTATTGCACGGCAGCGTAACGATTGTGTTCAACGTGTGCGTGACTTGCAAACTCAAGCCCTGCCACCATATCTTGCACAATGTCTGCCGGTTTTTCGCTACGAGGGTTATCGTCGGTCAAAATGACCTTATCGGCGCAGCGCTCTGCAATTTCGGCCATCATCGGGCGTTTGCCTTTATCACGGTCGCCACCACAACCAAAAATCGCCCATAGCTGACCTTGGCAATGAACGCGAAGTGCTAATAGTGCTTTTTCCAAAGCATCAGGCGTGTGTGCATAATCGACGACGATCTTCGCACGATTTGGCGCTTGAAAGAGCTCCATTCGCCCTAAGACTGGCTGCAGTTGAGAAGCCGTTGTCATCAAGGCTTGTTTATCAAACCCTAAAGTCAGCATAGTGGCAAACGCGAGTAGAAGATTGCTGGCGTTAAATTCGCCAATCAACGGCACGCTCAATTCACCTTGACCATAGTAGCCGTCGAAGGTTAATGAAATACCATTATCACTGTAAGAGACCGAGCTCGCCCACAGCGCTTTAGCGCATTGCGGTTGCTGCTTTAAAGAGACGGCAATCGGTGCTTTCAGCTGTGCTAACCAACTCGCCCCCACCGCATCGTCGGCATTAATGACAGCGTATTGGCAGTGATGAGCGGTAAATAAGGAGAGCTTTGCTTTGGCGTACTCTTCCATGGTGCCATGATAATCGAGATGATCGCGGCTTAAGTTAGAAAACACGCCCACAGCGAACTTCAATGCTTGAACTCGCCCTTGAACTAATCCGTGCGAAGAGACTTCCAGAGCGGTATAGCGAGCGCCCTGCTGCGCTAATTGATAGAGTGTTTCTTGGACCTCAATGGCATTACCTGTGGTATTGGCGGCAGGCTGTAAATGGTTAAGAAAACCATTCCCCGTCGTCCCCAGCACCGCCGCTTTCTCGCCTAACAAGTCAATCCACTGCGCGATTAATTGAGTAATGGTGGTTTTACCGTTAGTTCCCGTAACCCCAATCAACGTATTGGTCTTCGAACGATAAAGCCGCGATGCCAGTTGAGATAGATGTTGGTTTAGATCAGCAAGGTAAATCACTAACACGCCATTGACCGTAGTCATACTGCCATGCGGATGCTGCCCACACGCTTGAGCCAATACCAGATTCGTCCCAGCTTGAGTGGCGCTATCAATAAACTGCCTTCCGTCGATGGCATGGCCAACCACTGCAATAAAGGTATCATTGGGTGATATTTTACGGCTATCGAGCACTAAACGAGTCACCGACAACGTTGAAATAGAATGGCCATCGAGGTCAAGCCAAGGGGCGATGAGATCTTGTAAACACATACTCGGCGTCATTGTGCTTCTCTCTTAATTATTTTTGGAATCGATTTTCATCAGGAGCGACATTGAGGATCTGCAACGCTCCTTTCATTATTTCGGCAAAGACAGGGCCGGCAACGGAACCGCCATAATATAAGTCACCTTGAGGTTCATTCACCATCACCACTAACGAGACTCGAGGGTCGCTCACTGGAGCCACTCCTGCCGTGTAAGCAAAATATTCATCACCATAACCGCCGGCAATCGCTTTGCGCGAAGTGCCTGACTTGGCCGCAATACGATAGCCCGGAACCGCGGCTTGAGTTGCTGTGCCACCGGGTTGGGTAACGGTTTCTAACATTTCCAACACTTTCTTAGCATTAGTTTTATCAACCACTTGGCGTGATAAATCTTGCTGGTTGCTGTCAATAATATGGATTGGTTGGTACTGACCTAAATTGCCTAAAGTGGCATAAGCATGAGCCAACTGAATGGGGGTAATTGACAAACCATAGCCAAATGCCAAGGTGGCAATTTCAAACGGTGACCAACGGCGGCGATTCGGGAAAATACCCAAAGTCTCACCGACGAGGTTTAAACCGGACATTTCACCAAGCCCTACAGAGGTATACATACCTAATAGAGCTTCGAGAGGCATTTCAAGCGCCAGCTTAGCCACTCCGATGTTACTCGATTTTTTCAGAATTAAGGTTAAATCGGCTTTGCCGACTTTTGAGGTATCACGCACTCGACTGCCGCCGATTTGCATGATGCCATTCCCTGTATCAATCACCGTTTTGTCATTCGCAACGCCATTTTCAAGCGCGGCCAATACTACAAAAGGTTTGACAGTTGAGCCCGGTTCAAAGGCGTCCGTGATCACGCGGTTACGCATTTTAAAACTTTGCCAATCGGAACGGTTATTGGGGTTGTATGAGGGGGCGTTAACCATCGCTAATACTGCACCCGTTTTCACGTCGAGCAAAATGGCCGATGCCGAAGTAGCACGATAGTCCGCCACAGCTTGCTTGACCGCACGAAAGGCGATCGCTTGCAAACGTTGGTCAATGGTCAACGCCAGTGGCTTGCCCTCTTCACGCTCTTCAAGCGAGATATTTTCCACCACTCGGCCATACCGATCTTTGCGGATCACCTGTTTGCCAGCTTCCCCCGTCAGCCATTTATCATAGCTGCGCTCAACCCCTTCTAAACCGTGGCCATCGATGCCCGTCACACCAATTAAGTGCGCACTCGCCTCACCGGCTGGATAGTAACGGCGAGATTCGGCCTTGAGCCCCACACCCGCTAATTTAAGTTCGCGAATATAATTGGCCATTGCAGGGCTAACTTGACGCTGCAAATAGATAAAACGGCGGGTTTGGTTCTCTTCAATTTTTTTCAGCAGCTCACTGCGCTTAATGCCTAACACATCAGCCAGTGCGTACCAGCGTTCACGTTCAACTAAGCCGCCGGCTTTAAAAATAGCTACAGGATCAGCCCATACTGCATCGACAGGAACACTGACTGCGAGAGGTTCACCATTACGATCTGAAATGATTCCGCGTGCCGATGGCAAGGTTTTGGCTCGGACAGAGCGCATATCCCCTTCGCGGATCAAATTATCCGGTTCGATAATTTGGATGAAAGCAACGCGCCCAACCAATAAAGCGAAAGCAACGAATACAAAAAAGAGGATGAGATAGAATCGCCAACGGATCAAAATAGGAGATGTCGCTTTTTCTTGACGAGGTGCCGCTTGGGCTTTGTCTTTGTTTTTTTTCATTTGAGCGTAATCACCACTTCTTTATCAGAATCAGGTCGCTTCATTTCCAGCTCTTGTTTGGCAAGATTCTGCACGCGGCTATGTTCTGCGAGGGCCGTTTCCTCAAGAATGAGGTTACGCCATTCATTATCGAGCCGCTCGCGCTCAACTAAGGTTTGATCTTTTTCTGAAATCGCCTGCCTAGAATGGTGGGTAATAAACACCACTCCCATCGCACTGGCAAAAATTAACATTAACAAAATAAGCGGCACTCGACCCACCGTAAACAGGTCAAGTGCAATCAGTTTGGTTAAGTTAGGCGGCGACTTAGACATGGACTACAGTTTTTCAGCAACTCGTAATACTGAGCTGCGTGAGCGGGGATTGAGTTCCACTTCTTCTTTAGTTGGCATAATCGCTTTCCCAACTGGTTTTAAGTTGGCTGAGCCCAATGCCTGAATTTGTATTTCTGTTAACGGCAAACCATGTGGAACCTCTGGGCCTTTACTCTCTTTACGAATAAAGCGTTTGACCATGCGATCTTCAAGCGAGTGGAAACTGATCACCGATAAGCGCCCTTGTGGGGCTAAGATCTTAGCTGCGCCTTTTAATGCAGTGTCGATCTCTTCT
>NZ_NDIM01000182.1:0-15791 GCF_002241375.1 Vibrio sp. V19_P1S1T109
TGTTACCCACAGAGTTATACACATTAGCTGTAATTTTTATCTTTTCAAACGTAGAAAAAGCGCCTTCAGACGCTTTTTCCGTTTCACTCATTTCTTTTTTAAACTATATAGAAGATTAAATACCTGCATCATCTCCTTAGTTATTCTCTTCATGAAGACCACACTCTCTTTTTAAGCCGAAGAAACGCGTTTCTTCTTCATTCATTCCCGGTTCCCATTTACGAGTGGTATGAGTGTCACCAACTGAAAGGTAACCTTGCTCCCACAATGGATGATACGGCAGGTGATTTTCTTGCAGATAATAATGTACATCTTTATTTGTCCAATCAATCACAGGTAGGAATTTAAACACACCATTTTGAATCGCTAAAATAGGTAATGCCGCCCGCGATTGTGATTGCTCGCGGCGTAGGCCAGAAAACCAAGTACCAATATCTAGTTCATCTAACGCTCTTCGCATCGGTTCTACTTTATTAAGGTGATTGTATTGTTCAATGCCAGTAACGCCTTGTTCCCAAAGTTTACCGTAACGCGCCTCCTGCCATGATGGACTTATCGTAGCGCTGAAGATATGCAGATTGAGATTCAGGTGATCCGTGAGCTGGTCAATAAATTGATATGTTTCAGGAAATAAATAGCCCGTATCCGTCAATACCACTGGTATATCACTTTTTACGCTAGAAACCAGATGCAGCATCAATGCGGCTTGAATGCCAAAGCTAGAAGAAAGCGCATGGGTTCCTTCTAGATTCTCAATCGCCCACATGACCCGCTGCTGTGCTGTTAACGTTTCGAGATAAGCATTTAATGGGGCAAGGTGTAACGTTTGCTCTACTTTAGTTAGCGCCAATAACTCGGACAATTTAGGAACTACTGGTACTTCAAGCATAGAAATCTCTCTTAGAGATGATCACCTCTTCTATAATGCCGGTGCGAATGGTGAAATCGCCAAAACCCTCATTGGATTGACGCTCTAGCGCCCAGCGGCCGACTAGATGGTCAATTTCTTCTAGGATCTGTTTATCGGTAATGTTTTCTTTATACATTTTAGGCACACGTGTGCCCGCTCTATTGCCGCCAAGATGTAGGTTGTAGCGACCGGGAGCTTTACCAACTAAACCAATTTCAGCCAACATGGCTCGGCCACATCCGTTCGGACAACCTGTGACACGTAAGATAATGTTTTCTTCTTTAGGTAACGCATGTTTTTGTAGGATCGTCTCTACATCCGTTACAAATTGAGGGAGGAAACGTTCCGCCTCAGCCATAGCTAATGGACATGTAGGGAAAGAGACACACGCCATCGAATTTTTACGTTGCTCACTCACATTGTCATTGATCAAACCATGCTGACGCGCAATCTGCTCAATCGTAGCTTTTTGTACAGCAGGTACCCCCGCTACGATGAGGTTTTGATTGGCCGTCATACGAAAATCACCTTGGTGGATTTTAGCAATTTCTGCCACACCACTCTTTAGCGGTTTATCAGGGAAATCGAGTAAACGACCATTTTCGATGAAAAGTGTTAAATGATGCTTACCATCGATGCCTTCAATCCACCCAATCCGATCACCACGTTCTGTGAGCTCGTAAGGGCGGCTGACCGCAAACTCAATACCAGCACGCTTTTCAACTTCGGCTTTGAACACATCGACGCCCACTCTATCGAGTGTGTATTTAGTTTTTGCATTTTTACGATTAGACCGGTTTCCCCAATCACGCTGAGTCGTAACCACAGCGGCGGCGACTTCTAAGGTTTTATCCAAAGGAATAAATCCGAAATCATCAGCACGACGCGGGTAAGTAGAAGTATCACCGTGCGTCATGGCTAGGCCGCCACCCACCAGCACATTAAAACCAACTAACCGACCTTGTTCGGCAATCGCAACAAAGTTTAAATCGTTGGCATGTACATCCACATCGTTTTGGGGCGGAATAACCACTGTCGTTTTGAACTTACGCGGTAAGTAGTTATTACCTAAAATCGGCTCTTCATCTGTAGTTTCTAGTTTTTCACCATCCAACCAAATTTCGGCATAAGCGCGCGTTTTAGGTAACAGATGTTCCGAAATCTTCTTCGCCCATTCGTAAGCTTCCTGATGCAGTTCAGACTCCACAGGATTGGACGTACACAGTACGTTACGGTTCACATCACCCGCTGTGGCAATCGAATCAATACCAATGCTGTTTAACGTTTGATGCATCAATTTAATGTTAGGCTTCAATACCCCATGAAACTGAAAGGTTTGGCGAGTGGTTAAACGAATGCTGCCATATAGGCTGTGCTCAGTTGCAAATTTATCTATCGCTAGCCATTGTTTCGGTGTGATGATCCCGCCAGGCATGCGCGCACGTAACATCACATTGTGCAGAGGTTCTAACTTTTGTTTTGCACGTTCGTTACGAATATCGCGATCGTCTTGTTGATACATGCCATGAAAGCGAATCAACTGAAAGTTGTCAGCACTAAAGCCACCTGTGATGTGATCTTGCAGATCTTGCTCGATCGTCCCACGTAAAAAGTGACTTTCACGTTTCAAGCGCTCGTTATCTGACAATGGGCCTAGCTCTTGTCCTAATACTTCTTGATGATTAGATTGTTGTTTGGTGCTCATTAGTACACATCCCTTTGATAACGTTTTGCTTTGCGCAGATCGTTGATATATGTCTCTGCCTGTTCACGTGATAACCCACCTTGCTGCTGTGCAATAACAATTAGTGCATCATGCACATCTTTCGCCATGTGCGTTGCATCACCACAGACATAAAGATACGCACCGTTTTGAATCCATTGCCAGACCAGTTCGGATTGTTCAAGTAATCGATGCTGAACGTAGACTTTCTCATGCTGATCACGGCTAAACGCCACATCTAGACGACTCAGCACACCGGATTTCAGATATTTTTGCCACTCAACTTGATAGAGAAAATCTTGAGTAAATGTACGATCACCAAAAAACAGCCAGTTTTTTCCTTTTGCTTCACGGTTATCACGCTCTTGAATAAAGCTACGAAATGGCGCAATTCCGGTGCCAGGACCAATCATGATAATAGGCACGTTATCATCTTGAGGTAGTTTGAAATTATTATTGTGTTCAATGAAAACCTTTACCTTGTCGCCCTCTTCTAAGCGCTGGCCAAGATAACTGGACGCTCCCCCAAAACGGTGCTCATCTTGGTGTGTATACTGAACAATGCTGACGGTAAGATGCACTTCATCTTCAACTTCGCTTTGACTTGATGCGATAGAATAAAGACGCGGCGTTAAACGACGTAATAAAGAGAGTAGCGCTTGGGCCGTCAGTTTAGTTTGCTTCTCTCGCAGTACATCAATCACTTGATGATGGCTCGCGTACAATCTGAGCTTCTCTTTATCCTCCACCAGCTCAAGCAGTTTCGTACAACCAGATAACTCAGCAAACTTGGTCACCATCTGAGGATTTGCAGCCGTAATTTCATATTTATGCATTAAAGCACTATGGATGGATAAACTTTCGCCATCGACGTCAACACTTTCGACACCCGATAGCCCAGTCGCAGATAACACGGCATTGACTAACTCTGTATCGTTTTCATACCATACTCCAAGCGCATCCCCAGACTGATACGTTATACCTGACTCACCCAAGTCAATTTCAATGTGGCGCACCTCTTTTCCTGAATCTCGCCCAGTAATTTTTTGACTCGTCAGTAAAGTCGCACTGTAAGGATTTTGCTTACTGTATTGAGATAGATGACTCGTGGTTTGACTCACGGGTAATTGCACAACTTGCGCAGGCGTACTTGCAAAAGCTTCTTTTACCACTGCTAATGCTTTGGCTTTCCACTCGGCGGCTTGATGTTCGTAATCAACGTCGCAATCCACTCGCTCAATAAAACGTTTGGCACCAAGCTGCTCTAAAAATGCATCAAAATCTTTACCCGTTTGGCAGAAAAATTCATAACTGGAGTCACCTAAGCCAATCACACCATATTGCAAGTGAGGTAATTTCGGCGCTTTCTTGGATTGTAAAAATTCATGCAGCGCTAATGCATTGTCAGGGGCTTCGCCCTCGCCATTGGTCGATGCAACAAAAATAACATGCGTTTCTTTCGCAAGATCTTTGCCTTTGTAATCACTCGCATCGAATAATTGAACCGCGATACCGGCAGCCTGAGCTTCTCTTTCCAATCCTTCAGCAAGGCCTTTTGCATTGCCTGTTTGAGAAGCGAAAATAATGGTTAATTGAGTCGCAGGCTCCGTTGATACTAAAGTGGCTGCTTGTGAGCTGGAAGTAGAAATGCTTGATGCTTGAGACTGACTGAGGCCCCAAAAATATCCGCTAACCCAAGCAAGCTGCTGCGGGGAAAGTTCTGAAATAGTACGCTGCAATCCGTTCAGTTGCGCGTCATTGAGTGGGCTAGCTAAACTGGCTAGCTCTTGGGGTATGGTATTTCCTGAAGACATGGTCACGACTTCCCTATTCATTGCGTGACAATAGATTAACCACTCTCTTTAATAACAAGAAAGAATAGATAAGTATGTTTTATAACTTTTTGGAAGTAGGCATTACGCTTAATTCTCTCATTTAGACTCGACTCGAACTTGCTTAAAACCCACCTCCATAGCCGATTTAGAGGCAAGATCCAGATCGGTATACTGGCATTCGTCACCCTGAGAATCGGTTAATAGCACGAACCCACCACGGCAATGCCGAAACTCGACTATCCAATGCCCTTCTTGGAAAGAAGGTTCAATAATGGCTTCGATAAGCTTGTTCTCACGATACAAGTCCCTTAACTCGGTAATCGTCATCACCACACCATTTTCACATTATTCACTCGTGAATTAAGCATGGTACATTTTGCTTATTCTGCTAAGAAATTGCGCAATAATATAATTATCAGTTATAAAAAACGCCACCTTGCAGAGGTGGCGTTTTATGGAAAATGCATTTAGCGCGTAAGTATCGAATCGATACTTAAAATTGAAATTCAGCCCCTAAGAACCAACCATCAACAAAGACAAATGAGTTTTTCGTTTTTGGGTCAAGTTCGGTGAATTCAAGATCAATCACACGATAGCCGCCACGCAATGCGACATTGCCAGCACGAATAGGTATGGAATACTGCAAACCCGCTAGTACATCTGCGCTTTTAATTCCGCCACTATCACCAAAATCAAACTGCCCAATCACATCAACTTGGGTATTGGGAATTTTAATTGTGGCATAGGCATACCAGTTAAAAGTCGTCTTATCAAAACTGTACTTCAAGCTATCTGGTGCTTGATACTGAGAACCACTATATTGAGTGAATGTAACACCCGCATCGAACGACATTAACTGTCGCTCTAACAGATTGTAATACAAGGTATAGTCGTACTTATCAAAGGATGCATAATCCGCCTCAAGCGTAGTATAACGAATACTCGCATTGGGCAAATAAGGTAGCTGATGCTCAAAAGCAACGTGGATTGAAGGTGTCTTCACATCATCACGACGAGTATTGTCGATTTTAGTGCTGCCCCACCACATGTCAGCGCCAACTTCTCCACGATAAAATGATTCTGCTTGAACCGATGCGGTTGACATCATCATTGCCACACTGACCAACGCTAACCAAATTGGTTTATTCATCCCTATTGCTCCCTATTTATTCGCTACTAATTCATGTTCTTAATTGAACGCGATAGTAGCATATTCCTGAAGTGAGTTAACGTTTCGTTGACTGCCACATTAGCGAGGGGTGTACACCACATGACGGAAGAACCAGACCCCCAAAACAATCACAATGATCCAAGGTAGTAGCTTAAACATCACTCCAATCATGCCTAGTAATGCCAATACTATAAAGCCCATGACCGTCGCAATAAACACAGTCGCCAAAGTGATGCCTGTCGCCAATAAAGTTGCAATAAAAACCAATAAGAAAATAAGTTCAAACATGATGTTTTCCTCCGTTTCTCTTACCACTAGCAGATATCGAGCCAACTTGTCATTACCACCTCTGATTTCAAGTCAAGACTAAAAAAATCACAGTTTCTTGGCCAATCAAGCACTTGAAAAGCAATATTTATTTCAATAAAAAAAGCCAAATAACACCGAGTCATTTAGCCTTTCTATTATTGGTAAAAATCACCACTTAAGTTGGTAATTTTTACACATTCAACTCTTTCGGAATTTTTGCTAATGCCGCTTGCACGACTTCAATTCCCGCACCTGGCTTATGCGCATTCTCACTGATATAACGTCGCCATTGACGAGCACCTGCCATATTTTGGAACATACCTAACATATGGCGGGTAATATGGCCAAGGTAAGACCCCTGAGCTAATTGACGTTCAATATAAGGAAACATCTCTTCAATAATTTGAGAACGTTTTTTAATCGGCGTATCCATACCAAAAATGGTCTGATCCACTTCCGCCAACAAATAAGGGCTTTGATAAGCTTCCCGTCCAATCATTACGCCGTCAAGATGCTGTAAATGCTCACTGACTTCAGCTAAGGTTTTGACACCGCCATTCACAGCAATGACTAAATGTGGGAAATCTTTTTTCAGCTGATATGCCCGTGAGTAATCTAACGGCGGTATTTCACGGTTCTCTTTTGGGCTCAAACCACTAAGCCACGCCTTACGCGCATGAATAGTAAACTGTTCACAGCCCCCTTTCTCTGATACCAATGAAATAAAATCAGTCAAAAATTCATAAGAATCCATGTCATCAATACCAATGCGCGTCTTCACGGTTACCGGAATATCAACTACTGATTTCATCGCTGCAACGCAATCCGCCACCAGTTGCGGCTCAGCCATTAAACAAGCACCAAAACGACCATTCTGGACGCGATCGGACGGACAACCCACATTGAGGTTAACTTCATCATACCCATACTGCTGGGCGAGTTTGGCACAATGAGCGAGATCTTGTGGATTTGAACCACCCAATTGTAACGCTACTGGGTGTTCCTCCTCGTTGTAAGCCAAGAAGTCCCCTTTACCATGAATGATCGCGCCTGTCGTGACCATCTCGGTATACAGTAACGTTTGCGAGGACAGCAAGCGATGAAAGTATCGGCAGTGGCGATCTGTCCAATCGAGCATAGGGGCTACTGATAGCTTACAAGGGTGAGTCATGATTTAGATATCCCAATTCAGTCAGTTTCAATGGCTAAACTTACAGCCAAAAACAAAGTTTGGCATTGTAATCGCTTCGAGTTTATAGCGCCAACAGTTCTTCTTCTGTATCGTTTTGCATCGATATAAGGTAATTTAAGTACTATTTTCGTTGCAAACAACGATCACATCGCTAACTAACTCCAGAAAATGTTGTAGGCTACAAGGCTATTAATCTGGAAATAGTATATTATTATTAAAGTCCAATGGTTATGGTGATGAATTTGGACCACAAGCTAACGAAACAAATAGAAGAACTATGCGCAGCGAGAGGAGTACGACTAACTTCTCAACGAAAGAGAGTGTTTGAACTGATTTGTTCAAGCAAAAAAGCATCCAGTGCTTATGAATTGCTTGAAGATTTAAAGCAAAGCGAGCCCCAAGCGAAACCACCAACGGTGTATCGTGCTCTGGACTTTTTGTTAGAACAAGGCTTTATTCATAGAGTGGAGTCAACAAATAGCTTTATTTCATGTTGCTCTTGTAATGCTAATAAGCATTTTTCACACCTATTAATTTGTGACAAATGTGGCAATGTTATTGAACTTCAAGATGATAGTCTGATAGCCTTGCTAGCAAGCAACGCTGAGAAACACGGTTTTAACATCGTTAATCACGTTATTGAATCTCATGGTGTTTGCCAAACGTGTTCCTCAAGTCTGAAAGTATAAAAACAGTAGAAGAAGGTTATGCGCGCTGAATTTGTAAACCCGTTTTTAGCTTCTTTAATGAACGTGTTAAAAACGATGGCTTCATTAGAGTTGAAGCCACAGAAACCTCGTGTAAAGAAAGATGAGATTGCCCGTGGTGATGTCTCTGGCTTGATTGGTATGGTTGGTAGTCAAAGCCGCGGTTCCATGTCTATTACTTTTGATGAAAGTCTAGCATTGGAAATCATGCAAAATATGTTAGGTGAACGCCCCAACGGTCTCAATGAAGAAGTGACAGATATGGTCGGCGAAATCACCAACATGGTGACAGGCGGAGCTAAACGTATTCTTGCCGAGAGTGGTTTTGACTTTGATATGGCAACTCCGGTTGTTGTCTCAGGAAAAGGCCACACGATTCGTCATAAATGCGAAGGTGCAATTATTATCATGCCGTTTACCTCTCAGTGGGGTAACGCTTTTATCGAAATCTGTTTCGAGTAAGCTCTTTCATTAAAGAAAAAAAGGTTGATACCGTTAAGTATCAACCTTTTTTATTTGGATAAAACCTTACTCACATCCAAGTAAGGTTTTGACGCATTACGCTTTAAATGTCTTAAACGCGTTAATCAAACCATTGGTTGAGCTGTCGTGTGAACTCACTTGAGCATCGTCGGCTAACTCAGGCAGAATTTGGTTTGCTAACTGCTTACCAAGCTCAACGCCCCATTGATCGAAACTGAAGATATTCCAAATAACACCCTGTACGAAAATTTTATGCTCGTACATCGCAATCAGGTTGCCCAAAGTGCGTGGCGTGATCTGCTTAACTAAGATTGAGTTGGTTGGGCGGTTTCCTTCAAACACTTTAAATGGTGCGATTGCCGCCATTTCTTGTGCTGATTTGCCCGCCGCTTTTAGCTCAGCTTCAACGGTTTGCTGCGTTTTTCCAAACGCTAACGCTTCTGTTTGAGCAAAAAAGTTCGACATCAATTTTTGGTGATGATCACCCGCTGGGTTATGGCTGAGCGCTGGCGCAATAAAATCACACGGGATCAATTTTGTTCCCTGGTGGATCAATTGATAAAAGGCGTGTTGACCATTAGTACCAGGCTCACCCCAAATGATTGGACCCGTTTGGTAAGTTACCGCTTGACCGTTACGATCTACGTATTTACCGTTTGATTCCATATTGCCCTGTTGGAAATAAGCGGCAAAGCGATGTAAGTATTGGTCATAAGGCAGAATCGCTTCTGATTCGGCGCCGTGGAAGTTGTTATACCAAATACCAATCAAGGCTAGGATCACAGGAATATTTTGCTCAAAAGGTGTCGCCACAAAATGTTGATCCATCTCATGCGCGCCGGACAGCAGTTCCACAAAGTTGTCATAGCCTACAGCCAATACAATGGATAGACCAATCGCTGACCATAGTGAGTAGCGTCCACCGACCCAATCCCAAAATTCGAACATGTTGTCTGTATCAATACCAAACTCAGCGACTGATTTCGCATTAGTCGACAGCGCCGCAAAATGTTTTGCAACATGAGTTTCATCGCCTGCTTCCGCTAAGAACCAATCACGAGCCGTATGTGCATTGGTCATGGTTTCTTGGGTAGTAAACGTCTTTGAAGCCACTAAAAATAGCGTGGTTTCTGGATTGACTTTTTTCAACGTTTCAACGATGTGTGTTCCATCAACGTTAGAAACGAAATGAAGATTGAGATGATTCTTATACGGTGCAAGTGCTTCTGTGACCATGTATGGGCCAAGGTCTGAGCCACCGATGCCAATATTGACAATATCGGTAATCGCTTTACCTGTGTAGCCTTTCCATTCACCAGAAATTACTCGTTCAGAAAACGATTTCATCTTCTCAAGTACCGCATTCACGGCTGGCATCACATCTTCACCATCAACCATGACCGGTGTGTTACTGCGGTTGCGTAACGCAGTGTGCAGTACGGCACGGCCTTCAGTTTGGTTGATCGCGCAGCCTTTCAGCATAGCGTCGATGGCTGACTTTAGTTCAGTCTCATTCGCCAATGCTTGTAAATGCTGTAAGGTCTCTTCGTTGATCAAATTTTTTGAGTAATCAACAAGAATATCTGAACCAAAACGAGTCGAGAACTTATCGAAACGTTGTGCATCTTGTGCAAAAAGCGATTTAAGGTCCATATCTTGCGCTGATTCAAAATGCGCAGTCAGTGCTTTCCAAGCGTTGGTTTGCGTTGGATTGATATTTTTCAACATGGTATCTATCCCGATGTGACAGTAGGTTTTATTCCTATCATTCCTAAACTCTGTTTCAAAATGATGGAATCCCCGATTGAGCAAAAAAAGAAAATGGTATCGACTGCCTATATTTGGAAGGCAACACGTCGTTATTCGTTTTGTGAGCGCCATTATGACGCAGCTTACCCGCTCTCATATTGAGTTAGGTCAGGTAAACCTAATGGGGGCATACTCTGGCTTTATTGATACGACATCTCAACACGAGAAGTGAGTTTCGTCACTAACTCGTAAGCGATCGTGCCGATGTGAGAGGCCACTTCTTCGGCTGGTAGCTCTTTTCCCCATAAAATAACCTCATCGCCCACCTTATCGCAGGCTTGTGGACCGAGATCGACCGTAAGCATATCCATTGAAACTCGCCCTGCAATCGGCACTTTACGCCCATTGACAACAACCGGAGTTCCATTGGGTGCAGTGCGAGGATAACCATCGCCATAGCCAATTGCGATAACACCAACCTTAGTGTCACGCAAGCTTGTCCAAGTGGCACCGTAGCCGACACTCTCTCCCGCTTTAACATCACGCACTGCGATCAAGTGTGATTTTAATGTCATTACAGGTTGATAGCCCAGCGCTTGCGCCGAGTTATCATCAAAAGGAGAAACGCCATACATAATAATACCTGGGCGAACCCACTCTAACTGGCTGTGCTTCCAAGCTAATAAACCAGCGGAGGCAGCAAGAGATCTTTCACCCTCATGACCTTTTGTCATTGCTAAAAATAGCTCAATTTGCTCAGAAGTGGTTGATTTATCGAGTTCATCGGCACAACCAAAATGACTCATATAACGCAATGGCTTCACTACGTTTTTACACGCTTGCAAACGTTCTAAAAAATCGGGATATTGTTCTGGGCGCACACCTAAACGATGCATTCCGCTATCGATTTTCAACCAAACATTGACTGGGACATCTAATTGAGCTTGCTCTAAGGCGACTAACTGCTCCTCACAATGAACAACGGTTTGAATGTTATTGGTCACCAATACAGCAAGATCCATCGGGGAATAAAAACCTTCAAGCAACAAGATAGGTTTTACCACACCGCTCGCTCTCAGTTGCAGCGCTTCTTCAATGCGCGCCACGCCAAATGCATCCGCGCCTAGTGCATGTTTCGCAACATGCCGAAGCCCATGACCATAACCATTTGCTTTGACCACCGCCATAATTTTACTGTTTGGTGCCTGCTGTTTTACTCGCTGTAGGTTGTGCTTTAACGCATCGAGATCGATGCAGGCGGTTGCCGCTTTCATGTAGCTCATCAAATTACTCATCGTCAAATGCAGGGCCTGCATAGTTGTCAAAACGAGAATACTGCCCTTGGAAGGTCAACCGTACAGAACCAATCGGGCCGTTACGTTGCTTACCTATAATAATCTCTGCGATACCCTTTAACGAACTATCAGGGTGATACACCTCGTCGCGATAAATGAACATGATCAAATCGGCATCTTGTTCTATCGAACCGGATTCACGCAAGTCGGAGTTGACTGGGCGTTTATCGGCGCGCTGCTCCAATGAACGATTAAGCTGCGATAAAGCCACCACGGGCACATTCAATTCTTTAGCCAGTGCTTTTAACGAGCGAGAGATCTCCGCAATTTCTAAAGTACGGTTATCTGATTGCGAAGGAACTCGCATCAACTGCAAGTAGTCGACCATGATGAGCGACAAACCGCCATGCTCGCGCGCAATACGACGAGCTCTAGAACGAACCTCGGTAGGCGTTAGGCCTGAGCTATCATCTATGTACATATTTTTCTTTTCCATGAGAATACCCATGGTAGATGAAATTCGTGCCCAATCCTCATCATCCAACTGCCCAGTACGAATTTTGGTTTGATCAACGCGAGAAAGCGATGCCAACATACGCATCATAATTTGTTCAGCCGGCATCTCAAGAGAGAAGATAAGAACCGGTTTTTCTTGCTCCATGGCCGCGTTTTCACACAAGTTCATGGCAAACGTCGTTTTACCCATAGAAGGGCGAGCAGCCACAATGATCAAATCAGAACCTTGTAAACCAGCCGTTTTCTTATTGAGATCAGCAAACCCCGTATTCACGCCCGTGACGCCATCTTGTGGTGTTTTATACAGCAGTTCGATACGCTCTAAAGTTCTTTCTAAAATCGAATCAACATTCTGCGGGCCTTCATTTTCGCTGGTACGCTCCTCAGCAATGGCGAACACTTTACTTTCAGCCAGATCGAGCAAATCTTCCGAACTGCGCCCTTGCGGATCATAACCTGCATCCGCAATCTCATTGGCAACACCGATAAGGTTACGCACCAACGCTCGCTCCGCTACGATTTCAGCATAAGCATTAATATTAGCCGCACTGGGCGTATTTTTCGCCAAGTCTGCTAAATAGGCAAAACCGCCGACATCTTCCAACTGTTCGCGACGCTCAAGATACTCAGATAATGTAATAAGATCGAGCGGCTTACTGGCTTCCAAAATAGATTTAGCTGCATCAAAAATTAAACGATGCGCACGGCTATAGAAGTCTTTGCTGACCACACGCTCAGCCACCGTATCCCAACGTTCGTTATCCAATAGCAAGCCTCCAATCACTGATTGCTCAGCTTCGATCGAATGTGGAGGAACTTTAATTGCGTCGACTTGTGCGTCAAACGGTTTACGATTTCGTTGATCTGTTCGTGGTGCAGCCATGACTTCGCTCAATACTATCTAATGACCGACCATTATAGCCAGAATAGATCATTTGTAATTATGTAAACGAAACTTTGTGTTTATCTCGTAGAGAATTAACCTCATGCTGACCAAACAGAACCGCCCTACACCTACTATTTCGCCCACTATTTTTTATTCACTTTAGGGGTGCTTCGTGTCCAAAATTTGGTTTCTTAGTTTTAGCCTGTTCGCGATGAGTGCAGCTTATGCTAATGAGGATCTTAAAAACGATACGGAAATCGAAGTTTCTTCTCCTTGGAATAGCCAAGTCGAATTGGGTTACCAAGCCCACTCAGGTAATACTGATTCAGAGTCATTGAATTCACGAGTCAAGACAGAATACATAACAGGTCGCCATCGAACCAATGGTGAGTGGAAATTGTATCGTCTTGATAAAAATGGAAAAGAGAATAAGCGGCAGGCAAACTATTCGCTGCAAAGTGACTATAAGTTAGCTTCAAAAGCCTATCTATACGCAAACTTTAACGGTGTTGATTCGAAATACAGCGCCTATTTCAAAGACTACACGCTATCTGGTGGAATGGGTTACCAATTGATGAA
This sequence comes from Vibrio sp. V19_P1S1T109, assembly GCF_002241375.1. Taxonomy (NCBI): domain Bacteria; kingdom Pseudomonadati; phylum Pseudomonadota; class Gammaproteobacteria; order Vibrionales; family Vibrionaceae; genus Vibrio; species Vibrio sp. V19_P1S1T109. Next base: position 13,356 of record NZ_NDIM01000182.1, read on the forward strand.
TACCGACATATTGCTATTAGAGATTGAAATAGGGCCCGGTTTTCGTTACCAAAAACCCAACCTAGATGAAATATCAAGTACAGATATTGTATTTGCAAATACAGTCGAAGAAGTCATATTTCGTGGTAACTTAAAAGGTGTTTGGGCAACTTTCGATAATTTAACCATCTCCTCTGAACTGACTCTTGTCGCAGGAGAAAGTAATATCAGAACCGATAGCGAACTCATTTTAACCAATCACATTACTGATTCGATTGCGTTGAAAGTGAACTTGTCTCGCCAATACCACGATAAGGTTCCAGCAGGACTAAGTAAAGCCGATAGCGTCACTTCATTTAGTTTACAGTTTCGTTTCTAGGTAGTTTGAAGATAAAAAAAACACCAGCCAAGGCTGGTGTTTTCAATTCATCCGAAGACTGAAATTATTCAGCAACGATTTGAATTTTCGCAGTTGCAAACACTTCTGAGTGAAGTTGGATGCTCACTTCGAAAGAACCTACGTTACGTAGAGCACCTTCAGGTAGACGAACTTCGCTCTTAGATACTGCAACACCTGCCGCTGTAATAGCGTCAGCGATATCACGAGTACCAATAGAACCAAATAGTTTACCTTCATCGCCTGCTTTAGAAGTAATAACAACAGCTTCAAGAGCGTTAACTTGTTCAGCACGAGCTTGAGATGCAACAAGTTGCTCAGCAACTTTAGCTTCAAGTTCAGCACGACGAGTTTCAAACATTTCAACGTTAGATTTAGTTGCCATTACAGCCTTACCTTGTGGGATAAGGAAGTTACGAGCATAACCAGATTTCACGCTTACAGTGTCGCCAAGGCTGCCTAGGTTACCGATTTTATCAAGTAGAATAACTTGCATTGATTAATCCTCTTTCTTAATAAACGGTGCCAATTACTGATGTTTATCAGTGTATGGCAATAGAGCTAGGTAGCGAGAACGCTTAATTGCACGAGCTAGCTGACGTTGGTATTTAGCGCTAGTACCAGTGATACGGCTAGGTACGATTTTACCAGCTTCAGTTATGTAGTTTTTAAGAGTTGCTACATCTTTGTAATCAATCTCTTGTACGCCTTCTGCAGTGAAACGGCAGAATTTACGACGACGGAAGAAACGAGCCATGGGCTATCTCCTGATCTTAAATTTGAGTAATGTGGTCGGCATGTAGCACCAATTTACCTACGCCATTATGGCTAGTTTGGTAAGCGACAAAGCCACTTACGGTTATGGTGCTGCCTTGTACTAAGTGTTGAGTGAGATTCGTTGACCTCTGCCCACTGACAACTACCGGCATACGACAATAGACTTGTCTCGGTAAATCAGCTTCTATCACTGTTGAGCGATGTTCAAGCCAGAAACGGCAATGTTCAATACCCGCAGGACTTTGGCTTCGAATGGGAGGTTTTGCGACAGTGCCACTCAACTCCATCCGATTGGTCATCAAATCAATTACTCAGCGTCTGCATCGAAACGAGTTTCATCACGCTTAGAACGCTCTTCTTTAGCTTTCAGCATGATTGATGGCTCGGTGATAGCAGCTTTAGTACGCATGATCATGTTACGTAGAACTGCATCGTTAAAACGGAAAGCAGTTTCTAGCTCATCAATCACAGCTTGGTCAGCTTCAACGTTCATAAGAACGTAGTGAGCTTTGTGAAGCTTGTTGATTGGGTAAGCCATTTGACGACGACCCCAATCTTCTAGACGGTGGATAGTACCGCCAGTTTCAGTGATAGAACCAGTGTAACGCTCGATCATGCCAGCAACTTGCTCGCTTTGATCTGGGTGCACCATGAATACGATTTCATAATGACGCATCGGTTGCTCCTTACGGATTATTCAGCTTCCAGGTTTGGCTCGGTCGTCCATAGGAAGCAAGGAACGAAAAAAAAAGACCGAGAATTAAGGACGGCAAATAGTACAGAAACGAAGCAGGATTAGCAAGGGAAATGTACTAAGGGTCACATCAAACAAAAAGGGAAGCCTAAGCCTGTCTCTTGATCACAAGTCTGGTGAATCAAGAGACTTAGCCAGTTCATACCCTTCAAGGATGGTTTGTAACCTAAACCATCCTTGCCATAATGTCTTTATAGAAGCACGACCCGTTCGCTTTGTATTCTTCCAACCCCCTAATCGAGCAATACCTCTGTAAGCCCATGATATGTCCGGAGCTTCCTTCGGTAGCCCTTTTCTTTCTAGCTTTAGCCACATTAGCTTCCATGCTTTGCCTTTTAATATCGGCTCACAACTGCTCTTAGATAACTCATCTGATTCATTCATAAATCTCAACTGGAGCAACCGAGTCGCGATAAAAGCCAGAATAACGCTGAGCCTTTCTAAGTTATCTTTGCTTTGCATTCTCAATTGCTCGACTTGAGTGCCTTCACTTTTCCAGACTTTATGAAAATCTTCAATTAGCCAGCGC
>NZ_NDIM01000212.1:0-15799 GCF_002241375.1 Vibrio sp. V19_P1S1T109
TGATATGACAGGGCAACCTATTGGTTATCTAAAAACCTGTGCTCAGCGGCTTTACTATCAAAAAGGGAACGAAACTTTTTATTATTTGATTTTGACGATCATCATTGCGGCCGGCTTTGTCGCCGTGGCTACTTTTGCTCTGTTTCGCAGCAAGGTAGCCAAGCGGTTTGAGAATTTTGAGCGTGGGATCAATCAGCTGATTGAAGAGAGTGCATTCTCTTCACAATCGAATGATAAACAAGATGAGTTTGAACGAATTACCGAACTTGTCCGTTCACTTGCTGCCTCATCCTCCTTGGCGGAAGATAGGCTTAAAGAGACGTTACAGAAATTTGATGCACTCTATCAAAGCCAAAATCTCGGAATGTTGCTGGTGGTTGATCGCTTCATTGTCGATGTGAACCAAGCCTTGTTGGATATGCTTTCTTATTCTAGAGATGAGTTGGTTGGAAAGGTTTTAGATGAGTTTTGTATTATACAAAATGATGTGGTGTGCAGCAGTGAATTACTCTACCAAAATATAGAACAAGGGATGCGTGAATTTGAGGGACATGTTGTTACAAAGGGTCAGCAGCGTTTAGAGTGTCTTATCGAAGCTACATTGATAGAACAACGTGGGCATCGCTCTATCATGCTATCGATTACTGATATCAGCGAGCAAAAGCAGCAAGAGCAGCTTATTTACGACCTTACTCATTGTGACCCAGTGTCAGGTTTACTTAATCGTCCAACGATGATGAGCCAAGTCCAGCCTTTGATTGACAATCCGACTGAATGTGGTGGGTTTTCCGTGCTCTACCTACGGGTTAAAAGACTAAAAGAAATTTCAGAAGTGTACGGACACAGTGCTTACGATATAGCCGTTAAACATTTTTCGGCTACGCTTAGAAACCGTTTCAATACGTCCATAATGGGACGAATTAGTGAATATGAATTTATGGTGTGTGAGTTGGGTAACGGGGCAACCTCTTTTTTGATTCACAGAGGCACTAAGCTTATCGATAGTTACAAGAGGAAGACTGACATTGGCGGCTTGGAACTCGATTTGAGTGTGGAAGGCGCTGTGATTGATTCACAATTGACTATCGATTCTTTTGAAACTTTGGTTCAAAGTGGTTTTTATGCCATTCAACAAACAGAGAAAGCTGGAGCCAGCCTGGTTATTTCAGTGACACAAGAATTGTTTGTTCATGCCCAGAAGTCGTTAGCGATCAATCGAGATCTTATCTCAGCCGTGAAAGATGGTCATATTATTGCTTACTATCAGCCGATTGTTCGTGCAGACAGTGCCGAAATCATTGGCTTTGAAGCTCTGGCTCGCTGGAAGCACCCTCAACTTGGTATGGTTTCACCAACCGTATTTATCCCTTTGGCTGAGCAACGTAAAGTGATCATTGAATTGGGAGAGCAGATACTAGGCCAAGCCTGCCAATTTATTAGCGAACTGCAAACGCAGTCGCAATTTTCGTTGAGTAAACGGCTAAGTATTCACGTCAATCTTTCTAGCCCGCATTTCTACAGTAAAAAATTGGTCGGGTACTTATCAGTATTGATTGAAAAATATCAAATTGAACCGGGACAATTAGTGCTCGAATTGACGGAAAGTATGTTGTTGGGGGCTGAAGAAGAGACGATCAAACGCATGGATGCGATAAAAAAACTCGGTATACAGTTGGCGCTTGATGATTTTGGTACGGGGTATTCCTCGTTTAGTACATTGTGTGATTTTCCATTAGATATAGTGAAGTTAGACCAGTCTTATATTTCCACATTGGAATCCAATGACAAAGCCAAAACCTTGGTGCGCAGTATTATCAATATGTCGCAAGAGCTAGGCTTAACTACCGTGGCTGAAGGGGTTGAAACTGCTTCGCAACTGCGCAAACTCAAAGTCTGGAATATTGATGACATCCAAGGCTTCTATTTTTACAAGCCGATGAGTAAACAAGAGGTGTTTGATAATTTGTTGGGCGGAAAGGATATGCGGTAAAACCTGCACCATCAAAAGGCAAAAATCCCCATGCGTTGGGGATTTTTCACTAGAGCGCCTAAACCACAAGATAGGAAAGAGGAATGTCTGGGTTAATTACTTCCAAGGTGGCTTGAGTATCGGCTAAATGGCTAATACTGCCATCAGACATCTCAACTAATGCGGCTGCGACAATATTATCAAAGCGTTGGCCATCCATCATTAACTGAACAAGAGCAACTTGCAATGGTGGTAAGCTTGGGTTGAATGCGGCATTTTCAGCATACGCACCGACGTAGGTTTTACCATTCTCAATTTGCAGGGCAACACCACTGAGATTGTTGGTATAGGGTGCGTAACTGCGGTTTAGGCCATTAAGAGCTAAGCCAATGAGTGGGTCATCTTCGGTAGTTGTTTTGCCGTGGTTAGCGTCTGCCATTAGACCAGAATCAACACCTAAATCGGCAGGACCAAATGATTCAGGTAGGTACTCTTGCAGTGACTTCTCATCACGCTGTGGTAGCTGAATGGCAAGCGAGTCTGCGGTCGTAAGCTCATTCATAAACTGACGGCAGTGCCCACAAGGGCTGAAGTTGATGGTAATGTCAGCAACGCCTTGTTCACCTTTCATCCACGCATGGCTGATGGCACATTGCTCGGCGTGTACGGTTTGGCCTAATTGTGCACCGGAAAACTCCATATTGGCGCCAAAGTACAAACGGCCCGATAAACCTCTGACGATGGCTCCCACGTAAAAGTTTGAAAGCGGTACATAAGCATAGGCGGCCGCAAAAGGCAGCAGTGCAACGCGCAATTCCGCATCGTCTAAGCCAGAAAGAGAAAGCAGTTGGTTGAACTGTTCTGGTGATAGGGTTGCGTCAAAATCATCGCACAGCAGAATGGGCGACAAAAATTCTGCAACGGGTTTTGGCGTATCAGCTAGCGCCTGTTCAATACGGCTTTTCATAATGAGTCCTTATCTATGTATTGACGAATATTCTAGGCGAAGAATGAAATTTTACTGAGATTTAAGTCACGCAATTTAATGTAACATGATTTTGGTTTTCACATTTAGAGTGAGGTCACACATGAAATCGATTACAGTCAGCCTTAGAGTGAGACACGTCTACAATCAAAATCCATGAGTAGACGTATCTTTGATTTCTGTTGGCACTCTATAGCGTGGACAACCACATTGAAAAAGCAAAAAAACTTGGAGCAAGTATCGATGTGATTACGCCGCACACGACTAATGCAAGTGAACTAAAGGCTGCGTCACGTGGATCTTTTTCAGCGCAGGTTGCTGTGCCCAGCGCATGAGATACGGTGCCCATGGTTAAGCCTTTAGCAATGGGATGCGTAATGTTGAGAAGGTTGTAGATAGGGTAGGCGAGAATCGCGCCAAACAGCCCTACAATGACCACTAAAACGGCGGCAATGGCTGGCTCCCCACCGAGGTTACTGGAAACTTCCATCGCAATCGGTGTGGTGACTGATTTACCCAGTAGGCTGGCGATTAAATGTATATCCGTTTGAAGATAAACAGCAATTAAGCTGGCTGTGAGCATTGACATAGCACTGCCCACCCCGCAGGCGAGGGCAATGATGCGCCAATTTGAGCGGATCTGAGGCAGTTGTTCATAGAGAGGATAAGCCAGCGCCACCACGGCCGGTTGCAACAGAAAGCTAAGCCATTGGTTATCAGCATAGTAACTGGCATAAGGGATGTTAAAAAATAGCAAGATAGGAATGATGATCACAAGGCTGAGCAGTAACGGATTCATTATGGCCGTTTTGCATTTTTTACTGATCCAACGTGTCAGGAAAAAGACCGCAATCGTGAGCAATAACCACATCACTTATTCCCCTTTTTCAAAAAACGATCCAACCCTAAACCCAGACAAACTAATACGATCAGCGTACCGCCCACCGCGCTGGCAAGAATCGGGATGGCGTTACTCATCAATAAATCAAAATGCTCGATTAATCCGACACTGATAGGGACAAATAAAATGACCATATAACGGATAAAAAGACTGGCACTGGGTTTTACCCATTCGACAGGCACGAGCCCACTTGCCAATAAACTAAACAGAATTAGCATTCCGATAATACTGCCCGGAATGGTGATGCCAAGCCAATGTTGAAGATTGATACCTGCCATCAGGCAAAGGAAAATCAGCCCCATAGAGACCAAATATTTTGCAATGGTATTCACAATAAAAGTCGGTGCCTTGTTGTGCCTAAACTATTTTCGGAAATGGAATCGCAGCGTGTTGGTTTGAAACCTGACAGCGCGAAAACCTCGTACATTAACTCGCAATGTCTTCGACATAACGGTAAACGGATTTTAAAATAGCCATTTTCTTTTCGTCACTGCTGTGGGTGTGAACTAAGTTCTCTAAATTGAGCATGTACTCTTCAAGGTGGCTTTCGAAATAATCACGACAGTGAGTTGCCCAACGTCTTTGCTCTTCGTCACTTAATGTCAATGGGTAATGGCGAGCGCGGTAGCGAAACAGCAAGGGTTCGATGCGCTTATCGCTAAAACTAATGTCTAATGCGGCGAGGTTGACAGGATCAGCTTGGCGAATGATCTCCATCGCCGCTTTGTCGGCTGGAGAGAAGAAACCGTCGTAGAGTTGAGTATCGACATCGTCACTGTGCTTATATTCTCGCTCAATTGTGTAGAGGCCAATCAGCTTTTCTCTGATCTCAGGGTACTGCTTGATGAGCGCTAAGTGTTCAAGGCACAGGTTTCTATCGACCCCGATATGGTCTGCATTTTCGGCCGTTAATGTTTTGGCCGGCGCAAGGATAGGGCATTTATTGAGATGCACTAATTTGATGGGCACTGGCAATTCATCTTCTGCCAACTCTTCGCGTTTGGTATATAGACGTTGATGCAGTTCTTCGCTGCTTAAATCGATCAGGGGTTGAGGGTTTTTGGCAAGGTCCACCACAATAACCGCATTTTGATTGGTGGGATGCCAAGCAATCGGCACGATCCAACTGGTGTATTGGCATTCTCGGCCTAACATACCCGATACGTGCATTAAAGGTGTCATGTTGACGATATCAATCAGATCATTGAGTTTGCGTTTATGGCGCATATTAAAAAAGTAATCAAACAACTTGGGTTGGGCGGCTTTTACTTTTTTGGCCAGCTCAATGGTGGCGATAACATCGGCCATAGCATCGTGGGCATTCGCGTGTTCGATGCCATTGGCAACTGAGAGATGTTCCAACTTAAAACTGGTAAAGCCTTCGTCATTTTCGGGCCAGTTGATGCCTTCTGGACGTAGCGCATGGCAGGCGCGCATCACATCAAGTAAATCCCAGCGTGAATTGCCGTTTTGCCAGCTCCAAGCATACGGATCAATGAAATTACGATAGCAAGTGTAACGCGTTACTTCATCATCAAAACGAATACTGTTGTAACCAAGGCTGGTGGTATTGGGTGTGGCGAGTTGTTGATGAATTTTGGCGATAAATTCAGGCTCTGGCAAGCCTTGGGCCACCGCTTTTTGTGGTGTGATACCCGTAATAAGCGCCGCTTCTGGAGAAGGCAAATAGTCCGCTGGTGGTTGACAATAGATAACCAGTGGTTCGCCAATAATATTAAAATCCATATCGGTGCGAACGCCCGCAAATTGGCTCGGACGATCTTTCGCAGGGTTGACTCCCCACGTCTCATAGTCGAGGAAAAAGAAAGTAGGCGGGTGCTCTTGTCGCATTCGATAGTATCCAGTCGCTGAAATTTAAGGTTTATTAGACCATTGCCCGTGTGACATAGCAATGTGCGAAGCATGCTCTGATGAGGATTTGAAATGAAAAAGCCGGCGCATTGGCACCGGCTTGGAGAAAAACGAGAACGTTCGATACTTTCTAGGCTTGCTGTTCTTGAACTTGTACCTGTTTACCGTTCAGTAAGCGGCTGGTAATGGTACCTGCCGTCATTGAGCCTGAAACGTTCAACGCGGTGCGGGCCATATCAATCAACGGCTCAATGGAGATAAGTAGTGCTGCAATCGTCACCGGTAGGCCCATCGCTGGTAGCACGATTAAGGCTGCAAAAGTGGCACCGCCACCGACGCCGGCAATACCAAATGAGCTGATTGCGATAATCGCCACTAGCGACAAAATAAAGTGTACGTCCATTGGATTAATACCGACGGTAGGAGCAACCATCACTGCGAGCATGGCTGGGTAAATACCAGCGCAGCCGTTTTGACCAATAGTGGCACCGAATGAAGCCGATAGGTTGGCAATTGCTGGTGGTACGTTCAGCTTAGTGATTTGCGCTTCTACATTAAGAGGAATGGTTGCCGCTGAGCTACGTGAGGTGAACGCGAAGGTCAACACTGGCCAAATTTTTTGAAAATACTCTTTAGGGCTAACGCCTACAAAAGAAACCAATATACCGTGCACCACAAACATCAATGCAATGGCGACATAAGAGGCGACAATAAAACCGAGCAAACTCAGAATATCGCCCGCGCTTGATGTAGCGACAACTTTCGCCATCAACGCAGCAATACCGTAAGGGGTTAGTGCCATCACCATTTTCACGAGGCGCATCACAATCGACTGTATCGCTTCGACAAAGGTGCGGATTGGCGTTTCTAGCTCGGCTTTCTCTGACATTACTTTACGCGCCGCAATACCCGTTAGTACGCCAAAAATAACCACAGCGATGATCGAGGTTGAGCGAGCACCGGTTAAGTCGGCAAAAGGATTGGTCGGAATAAAGCTTAATAGCATTTGAGGAATAGTTAAATCACTCACAGTAGCGGCGCGGCTTTCTAGTACAGCAATACGCGCCGTTTCACGGCTGCCTTCAACGAGGCCGTCTGCTGTTAAACCAAAAGCTTGGGTGACAAAAATACCGATCAATGCCGAGACAGCGGTCGTCAGCAGTAAGATAGAAATGGTCAGGCCAGAGATTTTACCCAGCGAGCCACCTTTATCGAGCTTCACAACCGCAGCGATCATCGACACCAGCACCAAAGGCATAATCACCATTTTTAGCAAACCAACATAACCGTTACCGACGACGTTGACCCAGCCTAATGTTTCCTTGATGGCCACATGTCCTTCACCAAGAACCACTTGTAGAGCAAGGCCAAATGCGCTGCCTAGGATTAACCCAAGTAGCACTAGGCGTGAAAGAGTGTGAGACTTTTTCTGCTGTCCGAAGAGAAAAAACAGAATGCCAATAAATATTGCGAGTGCGGCAATGGCTGCAACTGACATGATGCGACACCTTAAAAGTTGTGTACCCATGATTACGTTTATCGCCGATGAGCGATGTAGTCGATAATGCTAGGTAAAAGGGGAATAAAAGCGATGAAACGCAACCATATCTTTTAACGTAGGTTAATCCAAAGACAAAATCAGCATGATTTAGAACAAATGGTTATCAATCTTTCTATTGTGCTGGTAAATGAACCGATCGGTGAGTTATTTAAGCAAGTCATTGATACTTCTTGAGCAAGGCAAGCATGTCGCGAGAGTGCAAAATATCTATGGCGTGTGGTTGTATCTGAAAGAGGCAATAGAGCATAGCGCTTGCAACATCTTGCGCGGAAATGGGGATAAAATTGCGTAAGCGCCCTAGTAGCAGAGGGTGCAATAGAGTCAGAATCACTCGTACCCATTTTTCATCCGTTCGCTTGTTTTTCCGAATGCCAGTTAGAGGCCCAGGCCTGACGAAGGTCACTTGTTCAAAACCCATTCGGCGAATGGTTTCTTCCATTCTCCCTTTGCATTGTAAGTAATGAGATCGAGAGCGAGCTTTGGCACCTAAGCTCGAAACGATGGCAATGCGCTTGACACCCAATGTCTTCATTGTTTGAGCAACTTGACAAACCAACTCATAGTCTACTTTCTCCAGCCCCTGCTTTGAACCCGCTTGCTTACGGGTAGTCCCTAGTGCGATGAGACCAAGCTGGGGAGGGACAAAACTTTCATCCCAGTGCGTGATTTGCAGCTGCGGATGAATGATTTCTTGCAACTTTGGGTGTTGGATTTCGGTGCTTTTTCTGGCTAAAGAATAGATTTGAGAGACGGCTTGCTCTTCTAGCATAATGGCTAAAGCATGCTGCCCAACGAGACCGGAAGCGCCAGCAATAATCACAGTTTTGTGTCGCTTATCCATCGTTTTCTCCTTTTTACCTTGCAGTGATTGTATGCAGTGCTGCTTACTTATGGCAGTTTATTCTTTCGCTTTCATCGTATTCAACCATTTATAAGCACCTATTTTAGAAATAATGCTTTAGTGACATTGCATCTTTATCGCTATTAACTAAATTTTTAGTGTAGGTAACTAAAAGAAATGAGCTGCTGTCAAATACAGAGATAAGGCGTAATAACAATGAAAATAAAATCTAAACTGTTGCTCAGCTTGATTTCGGCGACCATTATCCCTGTTGCTATTGTTTCAACGGTAATGGTGACGAATTTACGTTCACAAGCCGTTAGTGATTTTATTGAACAAAGTCATGGAGAAATGAGTCAGGTTGATAATGCTATCGCCATCTATTTTTCTGGCATTGAACAAAATGTGAAAATGTTAGCCAACTCACCCGCGTTGCAAAAAGTGGACAGTTCCATTACCCGTTATATCGACAAAATAGCTGAACCGATGACCCCAGATAGCAATGGAATGGTGGAGCGTGGAATTTATGAAGCGCTTTACCTTATGGGTGAGGCGCACAAAGGTTATTCGTACGTTTACATGGGAACCAAAGAGGGCGGATATATACAATGGCCGACGGGTAAGGCGTCAGACAATTATGATCCTAGAGCTCGCCCGTGGTACAAAACGGCGATGTCTAGCCCAGGCGAGATAAAACGCACTCAAGCCTATTATTGGGAGCCTGATGACGCCACGATTGTGAGCAATGTTTTGTCCTTTAATGCTGCTGGTACCCAAAATGCTGGGGTGGTTGCGATTGATGTTTCGCTAAAAACACTGACGGATATCGTGAAGAAGATAAAACTAGGCGAAACCGGATACATTATGATGGTTGAGGATAGCGGTAACGTCTTGGTGGATGCTAAGTACCCAGAGAACAATTTTCAACCCCTTGACTCCTTAGCTGCTGCATACAAAACGATAGGTCAAACATCCTCTGGTTTTATCAATATCGAAATTGGCGGTGTGGAATATATGGCTAATGTCATGAATTCCGAAAAGTTAGGTTGGAAGTTCGTTGGCCTGATTACTACCGAAGAAGTTATGGCAGAAAGCAATAGCTTGATCAAATACATTTTAGCGATTGTTTTTGTGTTGACAGTGATTTTCATCATTGGCGCACTTTTTTTAGCGGGGTTGATCGCCAAGCCGCTTAGTTTAGTTTCAAACGGCTTACAAGAGATAGCTGAAGGTGAAGGTGATTTAACCAAGGAATTGATCATTCGTTCGAACGATGAAACGGGTCAATTGGCTGTGTATTTCAACGCATTTTTGAAAGCCATTCGATTACTTGTACAGCAAATAGGCCATGCAGGAGAACAGATGGGGGAATCGGCGCAAAGAGCGGCAACAATATCGGAAGACTTGTCAGCCGTTTCTCAACGACAGAAACAAGCGGTTGAGATGGTATCAACGGCGTTTAATGAAATGGTGTCTACTGCCAATGAAGTAGCAACGCTATGCAGCTCGGCAGCCCAGGCTGCTGATGACAGTCAGCAATTAGTGAGTCAAGGCCAGCAAAATATCCACACCGCGGTTTCTAGTGTCAATCAGTTAGCTGATTATATTTCAACGTCTTCAACCACGATTCAAGAGTTAGAAAATGATAGCCAAGGTATTACTGCAATTTTAGATACCATTCGCGGCATTGCTGAACAGACCAACCTGTTGGCTTTAAACGCTGCGATTGAAGCGGCTCGTGCAGGGGAGCAGGGAAGAGGTTTTGCTGTTGTTGCGGATGAGGTTCGTGCGCTCGCAAAACGTACGCAAGATTCAACCGAAGAAATCAACGGCTTAGTGGTACGTTTGCAAAATAGGACCAAAGAAGTCGCAGAACAGATGACCGTGAGTTTAAATGCGTCACGGAAAACCGTGACAACGACTGAGTCGGTCAACGATAGCTTTACTGGCATCTATCAGTCAGTATTGTCGATTCACGATATGAATACTCAAATCGCAACGGCTGCCGAAGAGCAGCACCTAGTCGCAGAAGAAATTAATCGTAATATTCATCAAGTACAAGAAGATACTCAGAAAGTTGATGATGTATCGAGCCGAGCTCTACTGAACTCACAAAATCTCGCGAGTTCAGCTGATGATCTGAATAATTTAGTGAGTAAGTTTAAGACCCAGTAATTTCTGGGGAGATTTTTTATACCTAACCCATTTGAAGGAGAGAAAGTTAACCACTGACTTGTTGTTCCCATAAACGTGCGTAAAGTCCTGCACGTGCGAGCAACGCTTCGTGAGTACCTTGCTCGGCCACTTGTCCATCTTCGATGACGATAATGTTATCGGCATGACGAATCGTCGATAACCGATGTGCAATACTGATCACCGTTCGATCATGGCAAATGGTTTCCATGTTGCTCATGATGGCCGCCTCTGACTGATAATCGAGCGCTGAAGTCGCTTCATCAAGCAGTAAGATTTTTGGGTTAACTAACAATGCGCGAGCCAGTGCAATGCGTTGACGTTGCCCGCCAGATAAGTTGGCACCTCTTTCTCCTACTTGTTGTTCAAACCCTTGTGGCAGCGCTTCAATAAAGCTTAACGCACCAGCAAGCTTTGCAACGTTTATCAGCTCTGCATCGCTTGCATCGGGTTTACAAAGACGAATATTGTCGGCAACGCTGCCTGCAAATAGCATGCTTTCTTGCAGCACCACACTCATGCTGCGCCTTAACGAGACCGGATCTGCAATGGCGAGATCCATACCATCGACTAAGACTTGCCCATGCAAAGGTACATAAAGACGCTGTAGCAGTTTCGTTAATGTACTTTTTCCAGATCCGGAAGGCCCAGTAATACCAATAAATTGCCCCGGAGCGATGGTCAACGAGAGATTCGCTAAGACTTCCGGTGCATCGATATGATAACGGAAGCGAACATTTTTAAACTCAATGCCTCCTTGAACAGAAGGGATGGAAGCAAGGCCATCTTTACTATTTTCAGCCGGTTCGTTAAGAATGTCGCCTACGCGACGCAAGGCTACTAAGGTGTGCTGGAAATCTTGCCACACTTGCGCAAGTCGCAAAACGGGTTGAGTAACATGCCCTGCTAGCATATTGAAGGCGACCAATTCACCGGGGGTGAGCTGCCCATTGAGCACTAAATTGACTCCCCACCAAAGTAAAATGGCAGCGGCTATTTTCTGCACTAAGGCAATCAATTGCCCAGCAATTAAACTGGCTTTTTGGGCTGAAAACGCGCATTCAATTTGTCGACTGAGTATTTGCTGCCACCGTTCTAAAAATCGAGCTTCCGTTGCGGTTGTCTTGATTGTTTCTATACCCGTTATAGATTCAGTCAGGAAGGTGGTTGTCTCTGCTTCTGCGTCATACTCTGTCGTTACCTTGTGACGAACCCAAGGTCCAATACCTAACCACAGCAGAAAATAAATCACTAATGAACCGATAATCAGCCCGGTGAGCGCTGGCGCATAATGAAACATCACACCAATAAAGAGGGTGATAAAAATGAGATCCAAGAGCAGCATTAAGGTTGAGCCCGTCAAAAACTGACGTATTTGCCCCATTTCCCGTACGCGGGCGATGATTTGCCCCGTTTGACGCTGCTTGAAATAACTTAATGGAAGATTAATCAAATGCCGATACAATCGCCCCGATAGCTCTGCATTGACTTGACTAGAAAGATGACCAAAAACCGTATTGCGCAAATAACTGTAAAGAGGTTCAGCAATGGCTAGCGCAAGCATAGCCAGCGCTAAAACGTGCAAACTCGACAAACTTCGCCCCACAAGAACCTTATCAATAACGGTTTCAAAAAGTTTGGGACCAAACAGGGCAAACAGTTGCAGCACAATCGAATACAGAAACACATCACGTAGCTGTTTTGACTGACGAAGTACCGAAGGCATAAACCAGCGGAGACCAAAAGCGACATCGCTTGGCTCTATACTCTGCTCAATCAGTAATAAGACCTCATAACAGGAACTTGACGATCCTTGCGCCAACGGAAACTCGAAATAGCGCTGTTTAATGGGATCGTACAAGGTCCAACCATACTCGTTTAGCGCATGAATGACATGCCATTGCTGACGGATTTTGACCAATGCAGGTAGCGGGATCGGCTCGCTTCCTCTGACGGTGATCATTCGGCTTTTCAGACCAATAGATTGAGCGGCTCGCTGAATGTCGAGAGCACTGAGCTCATTTTCGGCAACGCCTAGTGTATGAATCAGTTGTGATGGCGTGACTTTCTTATCAAATGAAAGGCTGGCAAACGAGAGGGCCGCTAATGCGCCATGGCTTTCTTGATCATGAACCGTTGAGACGGTGTTGGTTAAGGTATCCACTCTATTTTTCTCGCAATGCTTCAGCTTGATATTCTCGGATTGGGCTGAGTAGATAATCGATGATCCGACGTTGGTCGGTTTTAATCTCAGCCACGACAGACATACCGGGCAATAAGGCAACAGAGGCACCATCGACCTCAATTGTGTGGTTTAACAATTGCACTTGAGCGGGAAAAACCAACCCAAGTTGCTCATCCATTGTCGAGTCTCTAGAAACGTGGACCAATGTTGCCGATAAGGTGCCGTAACGCGTATAAGGAAAGGCATCAATTTTCAACGTCACGGGTTGGCCAGCATAAATAAAGCCAATGTCTTTATTGAGAATTTTAACTTCGGCGACTTGTACCGAATCGTCAGGCACAATAATCATCAAGTTTTGTGCTGGTTGTAAGACTGCCCCAAGGGTGTGAACACTCAATTGCTGTACAGTGCCAGTGACAGGAGAGCGAACCACTTGTAATCCTTCATGCTCGCGTACTTTGTCCAGTTCATGTTGCAGCGCTGAGAGTTGTAGGTGTGCTTGCTGACTTTTGTCTTGCCACTCTCTGGCTTTTTGCGCACGCAGCGCTTTTAAACGCTCTTCTAGGTTGAGATATTGCTTTTGCAGCACATGTTGTTGTGATGTTTGCTGGGCTAACGCTCGTTCGGATTCTAATAACTCTTTTTCCTGCTCCAGATACTGCACTTGACCGATCAAACGCTGTTGCTTGAGCTTTTTTTGAGCATCAAGGCGCTGAGTAATATTACTCACTAACTGTTTTAAGCCTCTGATGTCGACTTCAAGTGAGGACTGGGAAGCAAGATTGACCTGCATTTCAGCACGCAAGTTTTCCAACACCGATGTGAATTCGTTCTTTTCAGTATCAAAGCTGTCGATGACCTCTTGCTGTGCCGAAGGTGCCAATGCCAAATACAGGGGATGTTGAGCTAGATCAGCCTTACCACGCAACGCTTGATACTTGAGAAATTCATGGGTTTGATAGCGTATTTGATGACGCAAACGTTCAATATCTTGGCTAACGCCTAACGTGTCCAGAGTCAGTAAGGGCATCCCTTTTTCGACACGTTCGCCGTCTGCTATATGGATTTGTGCTACTCGGCTTTGTTCGTAAGACTGAATCACTTGCGAGCGCCCAGGGACTAACAGCCGCCCGTTTGCGGTCGCTTGGATATCCAATTTCCCCCAATAGGTCCAAAGTAAGGTGAGCAGTAACCCTACACTTAGCGTGATGGCAGTGATGCGAGCAAACGGAGAGGGCGGGCTCTGCTGTAGAGCAAGATGGCCGGGTAAAAACTCAAAGTAGCCGTTCGTTTTCGGGCGCTTAGAGCGAAGCTTCTTTAACTGAGAGATCATACTCGCTCATCCTCTTGTTTTAATGCTCGTTGCAGTTGCCACAGCTGGAAATATTTGCCTTGCTCTGCGAGAAGTTGTAGATGCGTGCCTTGCTCTGCAATCTCGCCTTTTTCCAGTACGATAATCCGGTCACACTCTCTTACCGTAGAGAGGCGGTGTGCGATGGTAATAACGGTACGTCCGGCGGCAATTTGCTCCATATTGGTTTGAATGATGGCTTGTGATTCATCATCTAAAGCGCTGGTGGCTTCATCAAGAATTAAAATCTTAGGGTCTGCAAGCAGTGTGCGGGCAATGGCTAAACGTTGTCGTTGTCCGCCTGAAAGTGACTGCCCCCCTTCGGCTAAAATCGTGTCGTAACCCAGTGGCAGCTTTAAAATAAACTCATGAGCGCCCGCTAATTTTGCCGCGTGCACAATCTCATCCAAACTGGCTTGTGGCTTTGAATGGGCAATGTTGTCACTAACACTTTTACTAAAGAGAAAGTTCTCTTGTGATACCACCCCCAACTGGCGACGCAATTCATGAACACCGATCTGTTTGAGTGAGGTGTTATCGAACATGATTTGGCCTGATTCAGGGCTGTACAGCTTGAGTAACAGCCGGGCCAAGGTGCTTTTTCCCGAACCCGAGCCACCGACCACACCAATTTTCTCACCCGCTTGGATATTGAGTGAAAGCTGATTGATAGTCAGCGGTAAATCGGGTTGATAACGGAAACTCACCTGATTGAGAGTGATCGCACCTTGCAGCTGTAGAGGATGGCTGGCTTGCTGCTGCTCGGTGGGCAAATTGAGTAGGTCGGAAAGTTTATCGACTGCAATTTGCGCTTGTATAAATTGCCCCCACAGCTCGACGAGCCGGGCAAGAGTTTGTGCAACATGACTGGCGAGCATGTTAAAAGCGATCAGTTGACCTATGGTCATTTGTAACGCGAGCACTTCAGATGCGCCAATCCATAGTAGAAAGACGCTCGCTATTTTTTGGATGAACTGCACTGCGTGGCTAGAGCGGTTATTCCACTGCTGAACCACATAGTTGCTCGATATCATCTGTTCGGTTTGAGTATCCCAACGTCGAATAAAGCGAGGTTCAGTCGCTAAGCTTTTAATGGTATCACTCCCCGCGACGGTTTCAGTTAGAAACGAAGTGTTGTGCGCCATATGGGTAAATTGTTGTTCAATCGCTTGTTGCAGCCTTGGGGTTAGCCACCAAGCCAAAAAGAGATAACACGGCAGTGTGGCCAATACCAATAAGGTTAGCCCGCCAGAAAGTAAGCTCATCACATAGAAAAAGATCACGAGAAAAACGAGATCAATCGTGAGGGTAAACATCGAACCTGTGATGAACTCGCGTATGGTATCGAGCTCTCTTACTCGAGTCACAATCGCCCCAACTTGCCTTGATTTGAAAAACAGCAGCGGCAAACCAAACAGATGGTGAACCAATTTAATGCCAAGCTTAATATCAATGCGGTTAGCGGTATGAGCATATTGATATTCGCGTAAACCGCGTAGCAATACCTCAGCTATTCCAGAAATAACTAAGACGAACACTAAAACATCGAGTGTCGAGTGGGCTTGATGCACTAATACTTTGTCCATCACGACTTGGAAAAATAGCGGTGTAATAAGTGCAATAACTTGCAGTACGAAAGAGAATAAAACAATCTCAGCGATTAAATGTTTATGTTGCGATAATTCAGGTAAGAACCAACGAATATCAAAAGAGGATTGCTTTTTTTTGATATCTAGCGTTTTTCCATTCCAATTCTGTTTTAAATAGCTTGTATCTACTACTTTTGGGGTATCTGAATTACATGGATGAATTAAACATTTATCCTGTTCAACTTTAGCTAAAATAAATGGGTGATTATTTTTGTTAAATAAAATAATCGGTTTCTTTATTTTAGTAATTCCAGTAAAAGACTTCGCTTTATTAGCAGTGACTAAATAATTT